>DAOQWY010000027.1 GCA_035342335.1 Bacteroidales bacterium | reverse complement strand
TTTTTAAATGAATAAAACAAGGAATCATGTCGATAACCAGTAATAAGGAATTCAGAAGGTCGAGGATCCGGATGCGGATACGGAAGGTCGTCAAGGGTACGTCAGACCGGCCCCGGTTGAGCGTTTTCAGAAGCAACCGGGATATCTATGTGCAACTTGTGGATGATATGACGGGCCGGACCCTTCTGGCCATTTCCTCCCGTCAGCCTGAAATAGTGGCCCAAAAGGTCAGCAAAACCGAGCAGGCCCGGCAGGTGGGCCTTCTGGCCGGCAAAAAAGCCGTGGAAGCAGGAATCACCGAATGCGTATTCGACCGGGGAGGATATCTTTATCATGGACGAATTAAATCATTGGCTGATGCAGCCAGGGAAGGCGGACTTAAATTTTAATTAAAGATGGCAAATTTGAATGTCAGAAGAGTAAAATCAAGCGAAATCGAATTCAAGGATAAGCTTGTCAGCATCCAGCGTGTTACCAAGGTCACCAAAGGTGGGCGAACATTTAGCTTCTCCGCGGTCGTGGTGGTGGGCAATGAAAACGGAGTGGTCGGCCACGGGCTGGGCAAGGCAAAAGAAGTCACTGCCGCCATCGCCAAAGGGATTGATGATGCCAAGAAGAACCTGATCAAGGTTCCTGTCATGAAAGGAACGATTCCCCACGAACAGCTGGGCAAATACAGCGGAGCCCTGGTTTACCTGCAGCCGGCTGCCCCGGGGACCGGCGTGATCGCCGGGGGTGCGATGCGTGCTGTGCTGGAAAGTGTCGGAATTAAAGACGTGCTGGCCAAGTCAAAAGGTTCATCCAATCCGCACAGCGTGGTAAAGGCGACCATCCATGCCCTGATGCAGATTCGGGATCCCTATGCGGTTGCTCAGCTGAGAAACATACCCATGGAAAAAGTGTTCAACGGATAAAAGAGAATCAGATGAATAGACTCAGAGTCACACAGATTAAAAGCGGTATTGGTAAACCACAACGTCAGAAAAGAACCCTCGAGGCGCTGGGAATCAAACGTATGCACCAGACTGTTGAGGTGAAGGCAACACCCCAGATTTTGGGCATGATCGAAAAAGTTCGACACCTGGTCACTGTGGAAGAAATTCAATAGATCAAACGAATCATTGATAATATCAGACTATGATGGATTTAAGTAACTTAAAACCGGCAGAAGGTTCGGTAAAGAAAAGCAAACGCATCGGCAGAGGCCAGGGATCAGGTAAGGGAGGTACATCGACAAAGGGACACAAAGGCGCTCAGTCCAGATCGGGATATAAGCGTAAAATCGGATTTGAGGGAGGTCAGATGCCCCTGCACCGCCGTGTCCCCAAAGGTGGGTTCATCAATTTCAACCGGGTCGAGTTCCATCCCATCAATCTGGATGTACTTCAGCGTTTGTTTGATGCCAAAGGCATTAGTTACTTCGATGTGGATGTTTTCATCGAAAATGGCCTTGCCGATAAAAAGGACCAGATCAAAGTACTCGGACGGGGTCAGCTGACTGCCAAGGTGGATGTGAAGGCGCATGCGTTCTCAGCTTCAGCCAGGAAAGCAATCGAATCAAATGGTGGCATTGCAACAAAAATATAGCGTGAATGAAACGATTTATTGAGACCATAAGGAATATTTACAAGATAGAAGACCTCCGGAAGAGGATCCTCTACACACTGGGCATCATCATGATTTACAGGCTGGGTGCCTATGTGGTGATACCGGGCATTGATCCGAATCAGCTGGCTGCCCTGCAAAACCAGGCCAGCACAGGACTTCTGGGTCTATTAAACATGTTTTCAGGTGGTGCATTTTCCAATGCTTCCATCTTTGCCCTCGGGATCATGCCCTATATTTCCGCATCCATCGTGGTCCAGCTGTTGGGAATGGCCATACCCTATTTCCAGAAATTGCAGCGCGAGGGAGAAAGCGGCAGGAAAAAGATGAACCAGATCACGCGGTACCTTACCGTGTTTATCCTGATCTTCCAGTCACCAGCTTACATCGCCAACCTGGTCAGCCAGTTACCCGCCGAAGCGATCTATCCCTTCCAGGCGGATATCACAACCCATTCCGTCCTTTCGTTTTTCGGGATATCGTCCATCGTCATACTGACGGCCGGATCCCTGTTCATCATGTGGCTTGGGGAACGCATCACCGACAAAGGCATCGGGAACGGCATATCCCTGATCATCATGATTGGAATCATCGCCCGGCTGCCCTTTGCACTGTTCGGAGAACTGATCAGCAGGCTGGAAACACAGGGAGGAGGACTGATCATTTTCATTGTGGAAATCGCGGTGCTTGTTTTCGTCATCCTGCTCTGTATCCTTTTGGTACAGGGTACCCGCAGGATCCCCGTACAATATGCCAAACGCATTGTCGGCAACAAACAGTACGGAGGTGTCAGGCAGTACATTCCCCTGAAAGTAAATGCAGCCGGTGTCATGCCAATCATCTTCGCCCAGGCCATCATGTTCCTGCCCCTCACCTTTGCCCAGTTTGGTTCAGAAGGAATGTCACGTTTTGCAGCCACGTTCAGTAATATGAACGGATTCTGGTACAACTTTGTTTTTGCCATCATGATCATCCTCTTCACCTACTTCTACACGGCCATTACGATCAACCCCAACCAGATGGCTGAGGATATGAAAAAGAACGGCGGATTCATCCCCGGTGTCAAACCGGGCAGAAAAACCGCGGAATTCGTTGATAATATTATGTCGCGTATAACCCTGCCCGGATCAATCTTCCTGGCTTTTGTGGCCATTATGCCAGCCTTTGTCAGGTTGATGGGAGTTAATACGCAGTTTGCCCAGTTCTATGGAGGCACATCCCTGCTGATCCTTGTCGGCGTGGTACTGGATACACTGCAGCAAATCGAAAGTCATCTGCTGATGAGGCATTACGATGGATTGACCAAAAGCGGCAGGATAAAGGGACGCTCATCCATGAGCATGGGCACATAACCGTTAACCAGGGGGGTGCGTGTTTGAAAAGATGATGATCAAAACAGAAGAAGAGATCATTCGGATCAGAAACAGTTCTTTGATAGTTGGTAAAGCACTGGCAGAGGTGGCAAGGTACATCCGGCCGGGAGTGACGACACGGGAGCTGGACCGAATCGCCGAGGAATTTATCCGCGACCAGGGAGCTATTCCCGCATTCAAAGGGTACGAAGGTTATCCGGCTACCCTCTGCGTGTCGGTGAATGACCAGGTCGTTCATGGGATCCCCGGGAAGAGGGAGCTTAAGGACGGTGACATCGTTTCAATTGACTGTGGCGTTGTTCAGGATGATTTTTACGGTGATTCAGCCTATACCTTCGCTGTCGGGGAAGTTCCGGAAGAATGGCTCCTTTTGATGAAACAAACCAGGGAATCCCTGTACAAGGGGATCGAAATGGCAGTGGCCGGAAAACGGGTTGGGGATATTGGTTTTGCAGTTCAAAGCTGGGTGGAGCAGTTTGGATACAGTGTCGTCAGGGATCTGGTGGGACATGGCATCGGAAGAAATCTGCACGAAAAACCGGAAATACCCAATTATGGAAAACGGGGGACCGGCATGAAACTGACCGAAGGAATGACCATCTGTATCGAACCCATGATCAACCTGGGAACACGGACAGTGGTGCAGGAACGAGATGGATGGACGATCCGGACGGCCGACGGGAAACCCTCTGCTCATTATGAACATGAAGTGGTCGTGAGAAAGGATTCGTGCGAAATACTCTCTACGTTCGACTATATTGAAGAAGTAATCAATGGTAAATAATTTCAGGCAGTAGATGACAAAACAGCTAACGATCGAACAGGATGGCATCGTTAAGGAATCTCTTGGTAATGCTATATTCCGCGTTGAACTGGAAAATGGGCACGTGATCACGGCTCATATTTCAGGTAAAATGCGCATGCATTACATCAAGATCCTTCCGGGCGATAAGGTGAAAGTGGCCATGTCACCCTATGACCTGACCAAGGGAAGAATTACCTACAGGTACAAGTAGAGGATAAGATGACTCAACGGACACGTGACATTAAGAAATACATTTTGTAACTGAAAAATAAATTCCAATGAAAGTAAGGACATCGGTAAAGAAAAGATCTCCTGAATGTAAGATTGTCAGAAGAAAAGGCAGGATTTACATCATTAACAAGAAAAATCCCAAACTGAAACAAAGGCAGGGATAAGAAGCGATTTGACCTTGCACAGGTTCATCCTTAAAACACTATAAAATAATCACCATGGCAAGAATTTCAGGTATTGACATACCAAAAAACAAATGCGGCGAAGTTGCCCTGACCTATATCTATGGGATAGGACGAAGCAGGGCCCGTCACATCCTTCAAAAAGCAGGTGTGGATATCCAAAAAAAGGTGCAGGACTGGAATGACCAGGAGCTGACCAGCATCCGTACAGTCATCACCGAAAACATTAAGGTTGAAGGGGAACTGCGTTCCGAGGTACAGATGAACATAAAACGGCTGATGGATATCGGCTCCTACAGGGGCATACGTCATCGTCTCGGACTTCCGGTACGCGGTCAGAGCACCAAGAACAACGCCCGGACACGCAAGGGCAGAAGGAAGACGGTTGCCAATAAGAAAAAGGCTCCTAAAGGTTAAAAATCAGTTACTCATTATTGTTCAGCACGAAATAATAAATCTATGGCTAAATCAACGAAATCGGTCAAAAAAAGAGTTGTCAGGATTGATCCTATCGGGCACGCCTATATCATGGCATCGTTCAATAACATCATCGTTTCCCTTACAAACAGTGCGGGACAGGTAATATCCTGGTCTTCAGCCGGTAAGATGGGATTCAAAGGTTCAAAGAAAAATACACCCTACGCAGCCCAGATGACAGCTCAGGACTGTTCAAAGACTGCATACGACCTGGGATTGCGCAAGGTGAAGGTATTTGTGAAAGGACCAGGGGCAGGCCGCGAATCTGCGATCCGTACCATCCATACCAACGGCATCGAAGTTACTGAAATCCGCGACATTACCCCAATTCCCCATAATGGATGCAGGCCGCCTAAAAGAAGAAGAGTATAATCAGCAATCATAAAAAATTTTCAGGGAATGGCACGATATATCGGACCGAAAACAAAAATTGCACGGAAGTTCAGGGACCCTATCTATGGACCTGACAAAACGTATGAAAAGAAAAACTATCCCCCGGGCATGCACGGGGCAACAAAAAGGAGAAGGAAACAATCGGAATACGGGGTTCAGCTGCAGGAAAAACAAAAGGCAAAGTACACTTACGGCATCCTGGAACGCCAGTTCAAAAATACCTTCTACAGGGCGACCCGCAAGAAGGGTATCACCGGTGAAATCCTGCTGCAACTCTGCGAAGCACGACTTGACAATGTCGTGTTCAGGTTCGGGATCGCCCCCACAAGGGCTGCCGCAAGGCAACTGGTCACACACCGCCATATCATCGTCAATGGCGAAGTGGTCAATGTTCCTTCTTTTTCAGTCAGGCCTGGCGACCTGGTCGGCGTCAGGGAACGCTCCAGATCACTGGAAACAATTACAGATTCACTGGCTGGAAGATTTCAGAAATATTCATGGCTGGAATGGGATGAAGATAAACTGACCGGGAGATTCATGAATTACCCCGAACGATCCGAAATTCCCGAAAATATTCGGGAACAGCTGATCGTCGAGTTGTACTCCAAGTAATCGTTATTTTTTTAATCTTACAGAAATTTCATATGGCCATTTTAGCTTTTCAGAAACCCGATAAAGTGATCATGATCGAAGCTGATCAGTTCAAGGGCTCCTTTGAGTTCAGACCCCTTGAACCTGGCTTTGGCATCACCATTGGCAACTCCCTGCGCAGGATACTCCTTTCCTCACTGGAAGGATATGCCATTACTTCCATCCGGATCGAAGGAGTGGACCAGGAATTTTCATCCATAAAAGGAGTGGTGGAGGATGTGACGGATATCATCCTGAACCTCAAACAAATTCGTTTCAAACGACAACTGGATTCTGAAACCAGCGAGAAGGTGACGGTGATGATCCAGAACGAAGCAGTATTAAAAGCAGGGGATCTGAATAAATTCCTGTCCATCTTCCAGGTGCTCAATCCCGATCTGGTGATTTGCCATATGCAGCCCAATAGCAAGCTCAACATGGAAATCACCATTGAAAGGGGCAGGGGATACGTCCCGGCGGAGGAAAATAAAGTCATGAACGTTCCCCTGGGTATCATTTTCCTGGATTCCATCCACACCCCCATCAAGAATGTAAAATACCACGTTGAAAACTACAGGGTGGAGCAGAAGACCGATTATGAAAAGCTTGTCATGGAGATCACGACGGATGGATCGATCCATCCGAAAGAAGCACTGAAGGAAGCTGCCAAGATTCTGATACAGCATTTCATGCTTTTCTCTGATGAAAAGATCACGTTCGACACCGAGGAAAAATCAGTCACGGACGAATTTGACGAAAATACACTGCATATCCGGCAGCTGCTGAAAACCCGACTGGTGGATATGGACCTTTCTGTCAGGGCATTGAATTGCCTGAAAGCAGCCGACGTGGAAACCCTGGGCGACCTGGTCACGTTCAATAAAACAGATCTGTTGAAATTCAGGAACTTTGGAAAGAAATCCCTGACTGAACTGGAAGAGCTGGTGAAATCAAAAGGGCTGGATTTCGGCATGAATACAGCGAAGTATAAATTAGAAAAGGAATAATTGCCATGAGACACAGGAGGAATTTTAACCATTTAAGCAGAACATCCACACACCGGAAATCGATGCTGTCGAATATGGCTTCATCCCTGATCCTGAAAAAAAGGATCAACACCACGCTGGCCAAGGCCAAAGCGTTACGGGTCTATGTTGAGCCTATCATTACAAGGGCTAAGGAGGATACCACCCACTCCAGAAGGGTCGTTTTCAGCTATCTTCAGAACAAGGAAGCCGTTACGGAACTTTTCAGGGAGGTATCCCAGAAAGTGGCCAACCGTCCCGGTGGATATACCCGTATCCTGAAAACAGGTAACCGTTTGGGTGACAGTGCAGAAATGGCATTGATCGAATTGGTGGATTACAACGAATACCTTCTGGGGACAAAGGCGGACGAAAAGAAGGAAAAAGCAGGCACACGCAGACGTCGTGGGCTTGGTCGGAAAAAGACCGTTGCAGAAGCAACTCCTGTCGCCGCAGCAAAGTCCTCCCGGAAAGAAGAACCCGAAGCCGCCGCTGAGCCTGAACCTGCTGAACCGGAAGCCGACGAAACAACCTCCGAAGAGAAGTAATTCAGTAAGATCTACATAGTTGGATTACAATGGGTACAATCATAAACATTTCAGCGCGTCAGATACTTGATTCCAGGGGAAATCCGACCATCGAAGTGGATGTCTACTCAAGCTCAGGGATGATTGGACGTGCGTCGGTCCCGTCAGGTGCCTCTACCGGCGTTCACGAAGCCGTTGAGCTCCGGGATGGTGACAAATCCATGTACCTCGGCAAAAGTGTGCTCAAGGCGGTTCATAATGTGAACAAAATCCTTAACGACGAACTGAAGGGATATTTTATCTCCGACCAGGCGGAAATTGACGCCCGGATGATTGAAATTGATGGCACACCGAACAAGGGGAAACTTGGCGCAAACGCCATCCTTGGCGTATCTCTGGCTGTAGCGCATGCTGCTGCCCAGGAATCACAGCAATACCTGTTCCGGTACATCGGCGGAGTGAATGCGTCACTGCTTCCCATACCCATGATGAACATTCTCAACGGAGGATCTCACGCCGACAACAGCATTGATTTCCAGGAGTTCATGATCATGCCGGTCGGCGCTTCAACCTTCACGGATGCGATCCGTATGGGCGCTGAAGTCTTTCATAACCTGAAGTCCGTTCTCAAATCCCAGAATTATTCAACCAACGTTGGCGACGAGGGTGGATTCGCCCCAAACCTGAAATCCAATGAAGAAGCGATCAAAGTGATCCTTCAGGCCATTGAAAAAGCCGGCTATAAAGCCGGTAAGGATGTCTATATCGCCCTGGATCCGGCCGCTTCCGAATATTTCATTCCCGATGAGAACGTTTATCATCTGAAAAAGTCAACAGGCGAGAAACTCACTCCTGCCCAGATGGTGGACTACTGGAAAGGCTGGGCGGATAAGTACCCGATCATCTCCATTGAGGATGGCATGGCTGAAGATGACTGGGATGGCTGGAAGCTGATGACCGATGTCATGGGCAAAAAGATACAGCTGGTGGGGGATGATCTTTTTGTTACCAACGTCGAACGATTGAGCCAGGGTATCAAAAATGGAGTGGCCAATTCCATCCTGATCAAACTGAATCAGATCGGCACCCTGACCGAAACGATCAACTGCGTGGAGATGGCCCACAAGAGTGGCTTCACAACGATCATCAGTCATCGTTCTGGTGAAACCGAAGATACGACCATTGCCGACCTGGCTGTCGCCCTCAATACGGGGATGATCAAGACCGGCTCTGCCAGCCGTTCAGACCGTATTGCCAAGTATAATCAGCTGATCCGCATCGAAGAGATCCTGGGTAATGCAGCCCGGTACCCTGGAAAAAATTTCCAGTACGCCCGGTAGGACCTGATGGATAATTCAGTGCAGTAACCGGCGGTTCAGGATTCCTGTTTCCGGCCATACCTGATAATTTCGTAACTTTGCCCGTTTTTAAATCGCATGAAGCATTCTGAAATCAGGCAAGTTGTTCTGATAGGGGCAGGCAATGTCGCTACGCACCTGGCACTGCATCTGATGAACAGTGAGCGGAAACTTGTGCAGATCTGGAGCCGGACCAGCGAATCGGCGGCTGCGCTTGCTTCAAAAGTAAACGTACCCTGGTGCACCAGCCTGCAGGAGCTCTTTCCCGACGCAGATCTTTACATGATCGCCGTGCCAGACCGGGTACTGCCTGAAATCCTGGTACGGCTCACGCTTCCCCGCGACCGGTTCATCGTTCATACAGCCGGGGGATTGTCCATCGAACTTCTGCAGAAAGCAACCGAACGACCCGGAGTGTTCTATCCCGTTCAAACCTTCACCAAAGAACGGCCTTTAAATTTTCGGAGCATTCCCGTTTGTATCGAAGCCAGGAAGGCAGATGACCTGAAGTTATTAAAAGCCTTTGCGGGTTGTTTCTCCGGGAAGATCTACAGCCTGGATTCGGAAAAAAGAAAAAGCGTACACCTGGCCGCCGTCTTTGCCAATAATTTCACGAACTATCTGTATCAGGTGTCGTATGATCTGCTTCAGCGGGAAAATCTGCCGTTCGATCTGCTGAGGCCCTTGATCCGTGAAACGGCCATGAAGATCCAGCAATGTGAGCCGCAAGCTGCACAGACGGGACCCGCTGTGCGAAATGACCGGACCGTCATTGCCGAGCATCTTGAACTTCTGAAGCGGGACAAGCAGTACGATGAACTTTATGCATTCCTTACAGAGCGCATTCTGGAAATGCAGGGGAACCTAAACGCTTAAATGAACTGAACATGCCAAACTATAAGATCCTGTTATCCGGTATCACGACCTTTATCTTTGACTATGACGGTGTACTCACCGACGGCCACGTCTTACTGACCGAATCGGGTGATGCTCTCCGGATGGCCAACGTAAAGGATGGCTATGCCCTGCAGCTTGCCGTGAAAAATGGTTACCACGTTGCCATCATCACCGGAGGACGCTCTGCTTCCATCCGGCATCGTTTTGATGCATTAATGGTCCACGATGTCTTTCTTGGCGTCGAAAACAAACTCCAGGTGTTCAACCAATACCTGACCCGGAATTCCCTTGAAGCAGGCGAAGTGCTCTTTATGGGGGATGACATTCCGGATTTTGAGCTGATGAAGGTAGCGGGTCTTCCAACCTGCCCTGCCGACGCGTGCGAAGAGATCAAATCCGTTGCAAAGTACATTTCCGGTTTTAAAGGTGGCGAGGGTTGCGTAAGAGACGTGGTCGAACAGGTCATGAAGATCCAGGGAAAATGGATGAACCATCTGGCATTTAGCTGGTAAGAAGAAATTAGTTCTCATTATGCGTCGTACGATGACTGGTCTCGACAATTTAAAAAAATACCACATAATTCTGGCTTCACGGTCACCGCGACGAAGGCATCTGTTGAAGGAACTGGGCATCTCCTTTGAACCGGCCGACCTTGAAACGGATGAGTCATACCCCGATGATCTGCAAAGGGAAGAGATCGCGCTCCACCTGGCTACGTCAAAAGCCAGCGCATTCCCCGCCAGCGACCTGAAGGAAAACACATTGCTGATCACGGCCGACACCATTGTCTGCCTTGACCATCACATCATCGGTAAACCTGCTGACCGCAACGAAGCAATCCGGCTTCTGAAAAGGTTATCAGGAAAGAAACATGAGGTGATCACGGGTGTTTGCCTGCGCACCTCCTCTTTTACACGATCGTTCTTTTGTGAAACCGATGTGTATTTCAGGGAGCTCAGCGAGGAAGAAATCACCTATTATGTTGATCATTATCTCCCCCTGGATAAAGCTGGTGCTTACGGGGCTCAGGAATGGATCGGCTATGTCGGGATCACCCGTATCAACGGCTCCTACTTTAACGTGATGGGCCTTCCCGTGCACCAGCTTTATGAAGAACTGAAAAAGATTGGAACTGAAACTTATGAACGACAGGATCATACTGATTAGTAATGATGACGGGGTGAATGCTCCCGGGATCAATACCCTTGCTGACATTATGCAGGGATTTGGAAAGGTGTGCATTGTGGCCCCCCAGGAACCCATGTCGGGAATGGGTCACGCAGTGACGGTACGGCATCCGCTACGCCTGCGGAAACTGGAAGAAAAGGAGGGACTCCTGCGGTACAGCTGCACCGGAACACCGGCAGATGCAGTGAAACTGGGAATACAGGTCGTGCTGAAGACCAAACCTGACCTGATCGTTTCGGGGATCAACCACGGTTCAAATGCTTCCATCAATATTCTGTACTCCGGTACCATGGCCGCTGTGCTGGAAGGAGTGATCAGCGGGGTGCCTTCGATCGGCTTTTCTCTGGCAGATTATTCCTACCACGCCGACTTCAGCGCCTGCGGGAAATATGTGAAACGAGTCGTTGAAAAAGTTCTGCAATACGGTTTGCCCGCGGGCACCTGTCTCAATGTCAATATTCCTCCCGCTCCGGCTGATCAGATCAAAGGCATTCGGGTATGCCATCAGGGACAGGGAATGTGGATGGAGGAATTTGATGAACGCAGGGATCCCCATAACAGGGAATACTACTGGCTTACAGGTGCATTTGCCAGCCTGGCCGATGGAAAAGATACTGATGACTGGGCACTGCAGAACAACTACGTCTCTGTGGTTCCGGCCCAGATCGACCTGACTGCGTACAAGAGCCTGGAAATCATTAAAAGATGGAGCTGGGATGCTGAATAGAGATTCGTTTTCTTTTGGCGTTCTTCTGGGTGCAGTCACACCTGCTCTTTTTCTGGGGGCCCTGTTCCTGTTTAATTTATTGATCGAAAAATGGCTCGTCACCGGGACCTTCATTAAATTCAACATTCTTCTCCTGGTGAGCATTACCCTTGACCTGATCGTCATGAGGCACTATTTTGTGAAACTGAGCTTTGATAAAACAGGAAGGGGAATACTGCTGGTGGCGTTTATCTACATGATGTCCTTTTTTATTTTCTTTGCCAAACAGGGGTCCTGAGAACCATGCGCTATTATGTCATCGCCGGTGAAGCCTCGGGCGACCTTCACGCTTCCAACCTGATGAAGGAGATCAGGAAACTGGACGGAAATGCATCGTTCCGGTGCTGGGGAGGCGACCGGATGAAAGAACAGGGTGGAGAGCTCGTCGAACACTACCGTAAAACGGCGTATATGGGCTTTACGGATGTTTTCCTCCACCTGCGCAGGATCTGGAACTTCATCAACCTGTGCAAAAGGGATATCCTCTCCTATGGCCCGGATGCCCTCATCCTGGTGGATTACCCGGGTTTCAACCTAAGGATGGCTGAATTTGCACATAAAAAAGGATTTCGGGTCGTTTACTATATTTCACCGCAGCTGTGGGCCTGGAAATCATCCCGTGTCAGGAAGATCAAATCCTTTGTTGATCGTATGTATGTCATCCTCCCGTTTGAGAAGGATTTTTACAGCAGGTATGGATATCCGGTTGAATATGTTGGCCATCCGTTGCTCGATGCCTTAGGTGAACCCAGGAACGATGAAAAGGATTCATTCAGGTCACTTCATTCACCCGGTAACAGGCCGGTCATCGCATTGCTTCCTGGCAGCCGGAAACAGGAAGTGAAACGAATTCTGCCAGCCATGCTGTCGGTTATCCCGCATTTTCCTGAATATCAGTTTGTCATAGGTGGGTTATCTTCTCTGACCGCCGGTTTTTATCATCGTATCATCCAGTCCGCCCGTGTGAATGTCGTTTTCGGCCAATCCGACACCCTTCTGAATAACGCGGTAGCTGCCCTGGTCACATCAGGCACTGCAACGCTGGAGACAGCGCTGCACGGAGTCCCCCAGATCATCTGTTACAGGGGGGAAAACCTGTCGTACCTGATCGCCAGACGTCTGATCAAAGTTCCCCATATCGGATTGGTCAACCTGATCATGGAAAGGGGAACGGTGAAGGAACTTATTCAGTGTGAGCTCAATACCGTTAATCTGGCCAGTGAATTACGCCAGATCCTTCCCGGTGGACATAAGCGGGAACAGATGCTGCGTGCGTATGAGTTGCTGAAACTGAAACTCGGGGGCAGCGGAGCTTCAGCAAGAACGGCAGGCCTGATCTGGCGGTATTTGAATGAGGTTTCAGTAAGTTGATTATTTTTGCACATCCAAAAAGGAGATACATTATGCAAATCAGACATTCGATCATGGCCATCATCCTGGGCGCTTTTATCCTGGTGATCTTTTCCTGTAACACATCCCGGAAGGAAAAACAAGTCGTTCAGAACGACTCCCTGACATCGGCTGTGCAGGAGCAGGGCCAGCAAACGCAGGGTAAAGAATACATTACGATGAAACCCGCTCCCACCGACCGGCCTGCCAAAACGTCGGCCGGGCCGGTTTCCGTGCTTCAGGATTCCATCTTCAGGATGGTGCAGAAACAGATCGATGCAAAAGATTATACTGCTGCCCTGCCCGGCTTGGACGAACTGGTCAGGAAATACCCTGAAAGTTCAGAAGTGTACTTCTTCCAGGGGTTGTGCCGCACGGAGCTGAAACAGTACGCTCAATCCATTCTTGATTTCACCAGGGCCATCGAGTTAAAGCCCGATCTGGCAGAGGCTTACAATTACCGTGGTGTGGCCCGGTTTTTCACCAGCCGCTTTGATCTGGCCATTCAGGATTACGATGAAGCTACCCGGCTAAAGCCGGATTTCCCAAAAGCATACTATAACCGCGGAATAGCCAAAGCCAACCTGGGTGATTTTGCCGGTTCCATCGTTGATTTTGATAAATCCATACAGCAGGATTCCACCAGCGTGAACAGCTATAATAACCGGGGCAACGCGAAAACCATGCTGAAGGATTATGAAGGAGCCATTACGGATTATACCAAATCCATTGCCCTGGCGCCAAATGATCCGGAGGCCTATAACAACCGCGGTGCTGCACGCCAGCTGATGAACAATAACGACAAAGCCGTCCGTGACTTTTCCAAGGCGATCGAGTTAAAGCCTGACTACGGGGATGCTTTCTTCAACCGGGGCCGATCCTATCTTGCCCTGAAAGAAAATGCCAAAGCCTGCAAGGATTTTCAGAAGGCAAAAGAGCTGGGCCTGACGGAAGCTGACAGGTTGCTGCAACAATTTTGCAAATAACAGGGTAACAAAATCCAACAAAACCGATAAACCTGAAAAGGTTTATCGATGCCAATCAGTCTGCGCCTGCCGCTGGTCAAGCTGCTGACCGGGTTCATTGCGGGGATTTCGTTGATGGGACTCAATGTTCACGCTCCGTTATTCCCCTTGATCCTGATCGTATTGTTGCTGACTGGAATGACAGGCCTGTTTGCCCTGGTTTTTTTCAAAAACCTGACGTATTCCAGCCGCTGGACGCCGGGTGTCTGCATTTCCATACTCTACCTTCTCATCGGGTATGTCCTGATCATCAGTGTGCAGCCGGAAAACGATCCCCGGCACGTCGTACAGATCACTGAACCGGTCGAAGGATTCGCCGGAAGGATCAGCGAGCCTCCCGTTAAGGGTAAAAAATCGGTCAGGCTTACACTTGACATCCTATCGGTCCGTTACAAGGATCAGTGGAGAAGGGTTCACGGAAGGGTGATCGTTTATGGTAAGAAGAACACTCCGTTACCCGAATTTGAATTCGGGGATACGCTGCTGATCAAAGGCGCCCTGTTTCCGGTTGCCGGTCCGCTTAATCCGGGACAGTTCAATTACAAACGATATCTGGCACGCCGGAACATCTATCACCAGGCTTACCTGAGCCTGGAAAACTTCCGCCTGATCGGTCACCTTAGAACCTGGAGCATTCAAAGGGCTGCTCACGTGGTCCACCGGAATTTATCATCCATTCTGATGGAATCAGGCCTGAGTGATCAGGAACGTGCAACTGCTCAGGCATTGCTGCTGGGCGACAAGAGCCAGCTTGATGATGAAACGTATCAGTCTTATTCTTCCTCCGGTACAATCCACATTCTCTGTGTCTCGGGATTACACGTAGGTGTGATTTATATGATTCTGAACTTTTTGTTTGGTTTTTTACCGCAGCGGGGAACCGGGAAGGTGCTGCGGTTCCTTTTGATCATCCTTTTTATTTGGTTTTACGCCTTCCTGACAGGTTTGTCCCCATCCGTCCTTCGGGCAACGGTCATGTTCTCCATCCTGATCGTCGGCAGGACTGTCAGCCGAAATACAAATATCTACAATACCCTTGCAGCGTCGGCGCTTTTGCTCCTGGCGAATCATCCCCTGATGCTTCAGGAAACGGGTTTTCAGCTGTCATACCTGGCGGTCATTGGCATTGTGAGCCTGCAACCCTGGATCAACGACCTTCTGACGCCAAAATACTGGCTCCTCCGGCGCATCTGGGAACTTCTCAGTGTGTCAATGGCGGCACAGCTGCTCACCTTCCCGCTAACCGTGCATCTGTTTCACCAGTTTCCCAACTACTTCCTCCTTGCCAATGTCCTGGTCGTTCCACTTTCCGGCTTCATCATCTATACGGGCATTCTGGTCTTTGTGACCAGTCCGGTTCCCCTTCTGGGGGAGGTGATGTGCCGGATCTTCGGACTGATGATTAAAAGCATGAACGGAACAGTCAGCTTCATCGAACAGCTTCCGTACTCAACCCTCAACAGGTCGCCAATGGATACTGTTGAGATGATTTTACTCTATACCCTGGTTGTGGCGGGAATCTACCGGCTGGTATACGCAAAACGGGCAGCCACATACTATCTGCTCGCTTTTTCAGCAGCATTCTGTTGCTATAATGGATACCAGGCCATCAAGTCCCTCCGCCAGAAGATGATCGTGATCTATTCGATTCCGGGATCGACTTCAGCTGGTTTGATTGACGGCAGGAATGGAATCTTCTTTATGGATTCGTCATTTTATCATGATCCTTCCAGGGTCAGGATGCAGATGAACGGCCACTTCGTGCAAAGCAGGTTGAAAACGATCCGCAGTTTTTCTCTGTCAGAGAAGGCTGATTACAGTGATGACAGGATGCACGGCCATCAGCGGGGATACTTTTCCGTGATTCACTTGGACGGCCGGAGCCTTGTCGTGGTGAATGACAGGTTTTGCCTGACACAGGTTGACACGGTGAGGTATAAAGCAGATTACCTCCTTTTAAGCGGGAACGCTTCTGTAAGGTTGGAGGAGCTTGTGCGCGTGTTTGATGCGCGGTATGTCATTGCTGATATGTCCAATGCAAAGTGGAGAGCAAGGAAATGGAAAGAAGAGGCGGCTTCGTTATCCATTCCATTCCACGACACGGCAGAGCGGGGGGCATTTCTTGAAAAATGGGAATGAACCAGTGGCCGGCATCACCGGAGGTCGGGAGTCATTTCAATCGGTTGATCTCGTGCAGCGATTTGTCAACCAATCTGTTACTTTCCTGCAGGATCTTTTTGATCATCGGTTGCGTCCTGATCTTCTTTCCCGGGAAAAAGGTGTGCATCGATTGCTCATACTTAAATATGTAATCAAGGGCGACCATTCGGTCGTGCCATTCCCCAAGGTAATTTTCAATGGACTTTATTTTGTTCTGAAGTTCTTTGTACTCAGGTTTATTTTTAAAAACGGAGATCATCATGTCAAGCATGTACCTGGCTTCTTTCAGCAGCCTGCGGATCAGATGGATCGTGGTCCGGTCCTTCTGCACCGATAATTTTTTCGCTTCCTGAATCCGGTGACTGATATATTCATTTGCCTTGAGAATGATGAGCTTTTTTCCGGTCCTGAAATAGAAGGAGTGAATATCCGCTTCCAGTGAACTCCAATCAGGCAGGGAGCATTGATGAAGCCAGGTATTCACGTTGAATCGGATCATTTTTTCCTGTTCCCTGAGAAACGTCTGGTATCCTTCAATGTTTGCAGATGTTTTCTGTTTCAGGTAGGAGGCCAGCTTTTGCTGGACCTGCAGGTCACGGATCAGTCCCAGCCGCTTGAAGATCTTGCGGTAGGGTCTGTAGACGGCCCTGATATCCAATTCTCCGGGATAGATATATTCGAGCAAAAGCAGAAGGGTACGTGTTTTTTTTATGCTGACCCTGACATCGTGGATGGCTTCGTCATCGGCAACATCGTGGATTCCGGGAAAACATTTTTCAAAGGTTTTCCGCTGATAGTACAGGTACCGGTTCAGAAGATTCAGGTTCATCGGTTATTTATGCACTCTCCGGATAAAATCCTCCACTTCCGGCACCCCCCCCTGGTAGACCAGGTAACCGTTGTAGGGTTCCCGGAGGGTTATCTCATCATTGACCGGTGTGAACATCATTTGCCTGACTTTTACAGGATCGTTTGTCTGGCCCAGAATCCAGCTCAGTTTCACCCAGGCGACCTCCGGCAGCATGTTACCGGCGGGGATCACACCTTTGGCCATCATATCCCTGCCGGTATCATACACGAACATGTGAACATATCCCCAGATGGTCTGAACCGTCATAAAAACGTGTATTCCTTTGGCCTTGGCCCGTTCCAGGGCAGGATAGAGCTCCTTGTTGACGTGTCCCAGCCCGGTTCCCACGATGATGATCCCTCTGTAACCATTATCTATCATTGAATCCAGTGTGTCGGGCTTCATCCCCGGATAATAGTAGAGCATGGAGACCTCATCGCTAAAGTACGGATAAATATTGACATTATTATCGTTCCTTCGTTTATTGTATTTCTTGTGAATGGGAATGATTTCCTTGCGGCTCACCATGGCCACGGGTACATCTCCGATGGTGCGGAATGTGGAACGGTAGGAGGAGTGCATTTTCCTTACGCGTGTGCCTTTGTGCAGGAGCCCGTACTCATCGGATGTGGGGCCGAACATGCACAACATGACCTCTGCGATGTCACCGTGGCCTGCAGCGTGCATGGCATGCATCAGGTTCAGGGCTGCGTCGGAGCTGGGCCGGTCGGATGAACGTTGCGACCCGACCAGGATGATCGGGACGGGCAGGTTCTGGCACATAAAGGTCAGCACGGCTCCGGTGTGGTGTAGCGTGTCGGTGCCGTGGCCAATGACAATGCCGCTCACCCCTTTTTCAATCTCTTTGCCGATGGCCTGGGCAAGTGCGATGTACTGTTTTGGCCCCATGTTTTCGCTGAATACGGCAAAGATCTTTTCCGTTTCAAGATTACAGATATCTGCCAGTTCAGGCACGGCCCCGTAGAGTTCCCCGGGCGTAAAGGCAGGTATGACAGCTCCGGTCCGGTAATCGAGCCTGGAAGCGATCGTGCCTCCGGTTCCAAGCAGCTTCACTTTTGGCAGTCCGGGGGTGACGGGGAATTGCTTTTCGGGGATCTTGTAGACGGCTTTCTTGTAGCCGGTTTCGGTGATGGACAGAATGGTTTTTATATCAATCCCCACATTGTAGCCTGTTGGAATTTTCAGCACGATATGCTGATCATCGTCGTTCTCTGACCGGGGTAGAACGGTTCCCACAAACGTTCCACGCTTGGTTTCCATCTTCGCCTGACCCCAGACGCGCGTATTGAATTTTTTCAGCGTCTCGAGCGCCTCTCCTTTGTATCCCTGAAAAATATCGTCTGACATGATGGACCTTATTATGGATTTAATCTGATGTAAATCATTAAATCAAATTCAAAAAGCAAATAGCATAAATCAAATATCAAATATCAAATATCCGTTAATCGTTAATCAGCTATCTCCAGCTTCCGCTCAATTGCATTTTTCAATTCCCTGAGTTCGATATTCCCGGTTGCCAGGCCACGCAGTTCCCCCATGATCCAGCGCACTGCCACGTCCGGTTGCCTGGAGCGTCCGACCTTTTTGAATTTTTCGATCAGGAAATCGACCTTGGAAAGAATCTCGTCTCTTTCGACTCTCCTGAATTTGATGCTGGTCAGTACCGAATCAAGATCCATCTTCGGATGTTCAAAGATGACCGGAAGCATGTCACCTGCGATGCGGACGTCGAGCTGATGTTCCCGGATATACTGAAAAAGATCGAACACTTTGCCGTAGGTGAACTCGCTGGATTTCTTATAGTGGCCTTCAACGAATTTAAGATGGTGGCCGAAAAAAGTACCGATCAGGCGGGGATTGTAGTCGAGTTCCTTTACGATCCGTTCAATGTCGGGGTAACGATTCCTTGAAAAGATGTACGTATAGGTATCTTCAGGGACCTGCCACTCCCTGAGTTGCCTGTAACGGTCCATAATGTCGGGGGGCAGTTCTTTCCCGGCATGTTCAATGAAATCATCGTCAAGTGGTATGGGTGCGGAATCCGTATCCGGGTACATTCGGTCGGCTCCCGGCAGCACTCTCTCAAAGATCGTGGTGCCATTTTCAAAGGACTTTCTGGTTTCGTTGGGCACTCCTTCTAAAGCCATTTTACAGCGTTCCTCCACGGTTTCAAGGGCCGTGGCCATATCGGCTTCGGGTCCCCAGATCAGGAGCTGAGCATCACTATCTTTGGCTTTCAACAGTTTACGCAGTGAATCCCAGTTCTTATACGGCAGGGTTGCGGTGAATTCTTCGGAATGGCACATATGGGGCTTTTCGATGCAGGCAATGACCTTCAGCCGATCGCTGATCTCATCGGCAAACATTTTTCCGGGCTGGGTGAAGTGTGACAGGATCCCTTCAAATCCCTGCAGGTTGATGGCGATGATCCTGTTTTTACCATTCACCGCTGTCTTGATGGGTTTATACCTGAAGTTGAAGGTGTGGTAGGGGATCACCTTGTGGGTTATTTTCCATTCTGCAGGCTTTCTGACCCGTTGGCTAAGTAGTTCACGAATGTGCAGCAGCGACCATTGCCTGAAACATTCGTTGTGTGTCAGCTCAGGGATCCATTTGGTGTGTGCCACGCCTTTGATCTCCACCCGTGAGCCACCCCGGCAGCTAACGTTGACATCTTCACGTCCTGCACCCATTCCAGTTCTGACCTTTCCGGTCGACCGGTTCAGAAAGCGAATATGGTCACAGGCTTCCCTCACTTCTTCGGGATTGACGCAATCGGGGTAGGTGACGGTTTCGATGAGGGGCATGCCCAGCCTGTCGGTCTTGTAACCCCGTTGGTGTCCGATATCCCACATTTCGCGGCAGGCGTCTTCCTCCAGGCTGAGCTGGATCAGGCGTACTTTCTTGTTTTTCAAAGGGATTTCACCTTCCACGCCGATGATAGCCGTCCGCTGGAATCCGGTTGGTATGCTTCCGTCGAGGTATTGTTTCCGGGTGATGTGGACCTCTCCGACGATGTTCAGTTTCGAAAGAAGGGAAATCTCAATGGCGATCTGCAATGCTTCGGTGTCGATCTTGAAGGGAGGGGTGTCATCCACATCATACGTACAGGCTGTTTCGTTCTTGATGCGGTAGACGATTTCTTTTCTGGTTTTGAACTCCATCAGGGCGGTCCCGTCGTACTCCCCGAGTTCGCTGAGCGTGGGGCGCATATGCCGTATCAGCTCGGCATCATATTCATGGTCAGGATTATAGATGCCTGCCGGGCACCGGCAGAAGAGCTTGTATTTTGTCAGCAGCTGCTGGTGTACTTCAAGTCCTGATTTAAAACCGATTCGGTCGTAATCTTCCTGGGTGGCTTCCCTTCGGGTAACGTACCCGATATCCCTGCGGCTCTGGTTGTAATTCTCTTTAGGATCAAACTTTCCCTTTTTCATAATAAACATTCAAAATTATCCTCACAGAAAAGGAAGCCAAATTTATGGCTTTTAGGGATATGAACCGAAAGGGGAAGTAAAAGAAATGTCAAGGCGCTCCGTTTTCCTGCCACGAAATGCTGATTCCGGCAGGGCGACCTTTTCCCGCAAGTTCAGATTACCGTTTCGGTGGGTCAGTGGGGCAGGGGATGGGATTTTATCCTGATATCCAGGAAAATGGGCAGGTGGTCACTGAATCCTCCAAGGTAGCGGGGTCCCAGGTAGGTTCTGTTGAGTTTGCTACCGAATCGGTTTGGATCCTCCACCAGCAGGTAGGGCGCCCTGAAGATCAGCGCCTGGGATGGGGGTATCTCCAGGGTTCCGGCTCCCGTGGCCAGTGAACGGGAAACGATAAACTGGTCGAACGTATGCCAGGTCTCACCGTGTTTAAGCGTTCCTGCATAGCCGGTTATCGTATTGCCTGTCATCAAATTGACCAATCCCGCCTCCTGCCTTACGTCACCCCCCAGCAACACTTGTGCGATGCTCTCGTCCAGCGGATCATCGTTCAGGTCCCCCATAATGACGATGCTGGCAAGCGAATCCGCACGCTGCACCGAGTCAACGGCTTTTTTCAGGATGGACGCTGCCCGTGATCGTTTTTCAACCGTTTGCATATAGCCGCCAAACCGCGATGGCCAGTGATTGACAAAGAGGTGCAGGGTGTCTTTCTTCAGGACAAGCACACGGGCGTAAAGGATGTCGCGCGTATGTGCGGTGGAATCAGGTTTAAAAACGACCGGGATCACCGTGTCGGAAAGGGGTGTGATCTTATCCGGCCTGTAAAGGAGTGCGACATCCACTCCCCGCGGATCAGGCGATTCGTGGTGGATGATCCGGTAATGGAAGACCGAAAGTGGCGTATCGTAGATGAGTTTGTTCAGGACGTTCCGGTTTTCCACCTCGCATACCCCGATGATCTCAGGAGGTTCCCATCCGCCTGCGGCAAGCAGGGTCTTGGAAAGGTACTGCAATTTCTGAACATAGCGTCCGTAATTCCAGTGCTTTGCACCCTCCGGCGTAAATTCTTCATCATTGGTCAGGGAGTCATTGAAGGGATCGTAGAGGTTTTCCAGGTTATAAAACACGATACGGATGGCCGACGAATCCCTTTCCGTGTCAATGAACCCTTCGAAAAGCGGTTGTGCGTCAGCAGCATCTTTGCCAGGCCAGATATTCTTCTGTGCAGATGAGTGAACCTCAAATATCACGCACAGCATCCCTGCTAAAAAAATCACCAGTGTTTGTTTCATAAAAAAATGGATAGAGAACGAGAAATTTCCCTATCCATTAATCCCCTTACCCCCACAAACGTTACCCTATAACTTAAAAATTAATTTCTCCACTCTCCTCTCTCCTTTCTCCACTCTCCTCTCTTTTTTTAGGTGGGATTCGCCACCATTTTCACCTTAAATCTGAACTTAACCTTAAAATCCAGCGGAGTTTCGTTGGCGCTGCCAGCAAGGTTCAGCAGCAAGGAATGCGGTGGATTTTTAATGAGGTCTGCTGCGCGGTCGACGCCATCCTGGTTTATAGCCAGTGTTTGAACGTTGTTCAGCAGTGAAGCCAGGTTTTGGTTAGCGACGGTTCCGATGACTTCCTGGCCTCCACCCGAAGCATCGGAGACCGACAGGGTAGCGGTATTGATCTGCTGGGTGGCAGATCCGTTATGATAGGTAACTTCATAGGTTACTTCCAGGATTTCGATGCTTTTGATCAGGTCGGCATATTCTTCGATGACATCCGATTCTGCAGCCGCATCCAGCAGGTAATTTTCGTTGAAGTTGGCGTTGTTGCCCTGCACGGGGAAGGTATGTTCCAGCCAGAATTCCTTTTCCACGTCGAGCAGGTCGCAGGAGAAAAAACAAGTGGAGACAACAAGCAGTCCCAGGATAAGCGAAACAGTTTTGCCTTTCATAGTTTGGATTTTAGAGGTGATACATTCGTGAACTGACTGACAATAATACGAATATTTCAAGATTTTAGTATGTCATTTTTTACATAGAAATGGCACATCCGCTGGATCATAAATTTTGTTGCATATCTGAAAATTATCCCCTAATTTTGCAAACGATTCAGTATAACAATCTGGCGCTGCATTTAACTGCTGACTGCTGACTGTGAACTGGACGTTAGCTCAGCTGTCCTGAGTTTCCTCAGGATGACGGAGCGGTAGAAATCAAATATCGGGACGTTAGCTCAGCTGTCCTGGGTTTCCTCAGGATGACTGAGCGGTAAAAATCAAATATCGGGACGTTAGCTCAGCTGGTTTAGAGCGCATGCTTGACAGGCATGAGGTCGACAGTTCGATCCTGTCACGCCCCACAGCCGGAACCCTGAAATAATAAAGATTTCAGGGTTTTTCTTTTTCTAAAAATATATGCAGTTTACCTGCAGTTTAAATATGGTTTAAAGTTTCTGGAATGATCAGAGTCAACGATTTTGACTTTTATCCCCGACAGGGATTTGACACTTTATAATCCTATGTCTCTTTCTGACTAAAACAATTATTAAAAATATTGTATATTTGTCCTATGAGTACAGACAGACAAATCGTATTGGAAAAGATTATCAATGCAGTCAATAAGACCGCTCCGGATTCCGAAATCTATTTATATGGTTCCCGGGCAAGAGGAGATGCAAGAGAGCTGTCGGATTGGGATTTATTGATTTTGTTACAGGGTACGAGGATTACTTTTGATTTTGAAAAAAAAGTACTGGATGAATTATATGAAGTTGAGATTGAGACCGGAGAAATTATTTCACCGTTGATCTACACAAAAAATGATTGGGTTGAAAATCATTCAGTGACTCCTTTATTTGAAAGCATTCAAAAAGAAGGGATTCGGATTCGATGACAGGAACACGGAAAGATATCATTCAATATCGGTTAAGGAGAGCATTGGACACCTTTGAGGATGCTGAGATTTTTGCAAAAAACCAAAAATGGAATTCTGCAATTAACCGGCTCTATTACTCTGTCTATTATGCTGTGAGCGCCGTGCTTCTTTCGTCAAATTTGAAAACTACAACACATAACGGAGTGAAATATAGCTTCAATGAACATTTCATCAAAACAGAAAGGTTACCCAAAGAGCTAGGTAAATTATAATCTCAGCTTTTTTCTTTCAGACAGAAAGGTGATTATGATGACCTTTACGACTTTAATCAAGAAAAGGTAGAATCCTTTTTTGAACCCGCCAAGAAAATGATCGGAACAATAGAAAATGAGCTGAAGCAAAAACCTTCGAGTCTATAACCTGTCTTCAAATTCTCCGTTTATTAATTCATTTTATCAACTTCACCTTCCACCTCTAATTCTGCTTCAGCAATCGTTAATGGCTATTCGTCCTGCTCCCTCTTCCCTTCTGGTTTCAGTCCGCTTCCCTAGGTTGCTCCGCCATAACTGATAAATTAGCGAGAGGAATTCTATTTAGGTAAATTTCCGGGCGGCAATTTTCAAGAGGCCGGTCCTAAATAAAGCCCCAATATCCAGAGCACCGTAGGTGCGTGATATTGGTAGCAAAAATCATCAGCCGATCATTTTAGAATCCGTTAGGGGTGACATGGAAAGTAAAATTCCATTAACGATTAGCCAAGTAGAGGTGGAAGTAGAAGGCGAAGGCGAGGGACGAAAGGAAAGATGAGATCAGAGGAAACGAAAATAATCATACCTTTGAAAATGTATTCTTTCAACATCATCTTTCGGATCAAATACTGTCCTGATTTCCTATGCAGATAAGAAAACCATACCTGATTTGGACTGGTGTCGCTATGATCGTTCTGATCATCTGCATAGTGGCGCTTGCTCTTTTTCTCCGCAGGATTCAGTCTCACGACCTAAAGAAACCCGTTGAGCAGGACAGGCTGGGTGAAATCTTTCACATACTGGATACCAGCTTCTGGGACCATAAGGAAAAGAACCTGCAACTCACAAACGAAGCCCTGCTTCTTGCTCAAACGACCGGTGACAGCAATGCCATGTCGGAAGCACTGTATTTCAAAGCAAGAATACTGGGACATTTTGAGAACAACGACAGCATTTTCTTGTACAGCATACGGGCATTACAAATTGCCGAACGATCCGACAATGATGTCCTGATTGCCAAAATTAAGAACAACATTGCCAATTACTATTACATCAAAGACAATTATTATCTGGCAATGACCTATTATGCGGAAGTCGAATCGATCGCAGAAAAGCTGAATAATGATTACCTCCGGGGTAAAGCATATAACGGTTATGGGCTTGTGTATATGGCGCTGAACGAATATGACAAGGCTAAAGAATATTTTGAGAGGGAAGCTGAAATGTTCTGGGACAAAGATAAAGTCAGTGTCCGCAGTCATGCCATCACTCAAATTAACATCGGACTACTTGAGATGAACCGGAATAATTTCAGCGAGGCTTCCATCCTGTTCCAGGAAGCATTGGTGCTGGCAGAAAAAATTAACGATTCAGCCGTCATCTGCGATATTTTCAACAAGCTTGGCCTGGCCTTTATGGCTCAGGATAACTATACAGCCTCCCAATCGTATATTGAGCAAGCCATCAATTTTTCCAGGTGCCTCCAGAACAATCGTTTCTATGGAGAGGCCATTTATAATCTGGGCTTACTTAATGTTCATCTAAACCGTCCTGTGGAAGCAGAGAAGTTATTTCTCCAGGCCAAGGATATTTCGGCAGAGGTTGGATTTAAGAGTGCTGAACAAAGAGCAAACCTGATGCTTTCGGAACTGAAGGAGAAACAGGGTCAATACAGGGAATCTTTGACGTATTACAAACAGTATGTAGCACTCAACGACAGCATATTGAACTCGAAAATCCAGAAAAAAATATCAGATTTTCAATGGGAGATTGAAGTACAAAAGAACAAATATGAACTGGAACTTTTGCAGGAAAAATATGAATCACAAAAAATCAGGAATTATGCCTATGTGATTCTTATTATTTCTGGGATCCTGATTGCCCTGATGTTCTATAAATACATGAAGAAATCACTGAAGCTTCAGAAAATAGAAAATGATAACCTGGAAGAACGAATCAAGACGGCGGATAAGATCAACAACCTGGAAAAATTTAAACATTTATCTGAAATAGAAAGTAAGAACAAGGAATTGATTACGCTTTCGCTTCAATTGGTCAGCAAAAAAGATATGGTGAATGAAATTTCATCGACGATGACCAAACTCTATGAAGACAATAAGATGGATGCAACCTCATACAACAACCTGAACCGGATCATCAGGGAAAGTGTATCCACGGATAAAGCCTGGGAACAGTTTAAAAATGTATTCGAAAAGGTACACCATGATTTTTTCAGCAGGTTGAAACGAAGGGGACCCGAATTAAGTGAGAATGAATTACGCTTGTGTGCCTATCTGAAGATCAACCTGAGCAATCATGAGATTGCTAAAATCTTCAATATCAATCCCGGCACTTTAAAAACAAATCGCTATCATATCCGTAAAAAGCTTAACCTGACGAGCCAGGACAACCTTGGAGAATACCTGCGGAATATTTAGTTCTGAACTCCTTGTGCCGATGTGTTGAACCTCTCACCAGGACATATTTTGCTTATGATGACCTGATTTAAGGTTGATTTTCTTACCAATCTATTAATTATCATAAAATTAAAGCAAATCAGCTCTTGTAAATACTTTCGGCAGATTGACCATTTCTCTACCCTGAATATTTTGGATAATCACTGGATTGGGGTTACTTTGTAGCACGCGACTTTAACATCTGAAAGATGTTCCGGAAGAAATTTCATTAACTTAAAAAACCAAATAAAATGAAAATGAGTCTAAGATTACCAAAAACAGCCCTGATTTGCCTGACTCTGTTGTTTGTGAGCCCTTTTCTTTGGGGGCAATCGCGGCCAGGTGCCGGAACAGGCACGATTCAAACCCCTGATCCGGCCAGATCTCCTGAAAATCTGAGTGTTGTCACCATCGGTGATGGAACCGAATTACCAGGATCGCCGCGGGTGCCCATTGATTTTTACTGGAATACCAGCCTGAGCGAGACCATCTATTTTGCCGATGAGATCGGACAGCCTGCCGGGTCACAGATTACGAAAATTGGCTATTTCAATGATTTTTCTGATGAACCCACGGAGAAGCCAGTGAAAGTGTATATGGGTGAAACAAGCCTGCAGGACCTCAATGGAGGGTGGATCACATCCAACAACCTGATCGAGGTTTTCAGCGGAACGGTAACTTTCCCGACCGGTTCCAATGAAATAATTATCCCTTTGCACCGGCATTATACATACCAGGGAAAGAACCTGGTGATCATGGTTTACAGGGAAAAGGACACTATGGTTTATGACAATGCAGACCGCTTTTACGCCACCATTGACCAATCGCGTAAGGGAAGAACCCTTGCCATCTCCCTGGATGCCAACGAATCATTCACACTATACCCGGAAAATCCCCCCATTCATCTTACACCAACGGATCATTTCCCGAACATTTCGCTCTATGTGATGCCCGGCTCAAATACTACCATCTATGCCACCGATTTTGAGACCTTCACGATTCCGGGGCAGGTAGCCTGCCAGTATCCGGTACAGTGGACCACCTGGGAAAATGAACCCTGCGGGGAGCAGGATGCGGAGATCAGCAACGATTTTCACCACAGCGGAACAAAAAGCGCCAGGGTTGACAATGCCGTTGACCTTGTCCTACGTTTAGGTAACAGGACGACCGGGAAATACGAGCTGTCATTCTTTATCTATATCCCATCGGGATTTTGCGGCTATTACAATCTGCTGCAGAATTTTGGCGGCGCTGAAAGCAAATTCGGGCTGGAGGTCTATTTTCACAGCGATGGAACCGGATTCATCAATGCAGATGGATATAATACGGCCCAGTTCGATTATGCCCACAACCAGTGGCTACCGATCAAAAATATCATTGATCTGAACGGGGATGTGGCAGAGCTGATTATTGGCGGTGCATCCATTCACACCTGGCCCTGGAGCGCAGGGGCAACCGGCACTGACGGGATCAGACAGCTTTCGGCAGCTGATTTTTTTGCCGGTGTGGATGAAAACTACCCGTCGGATGTACCGAAATATTACATTGATGATCCTGAGTATAAAGCACTGGATGCTCCAACCTGTGCCGACCTGGTGGTGTATCCTTCGGCGATTTCGCAGAATCTGCAATACAATACTTCCACTTCAAGGATTTTGACCATTACCAATAATGGAAACACAGATCATACCTTCAGCATAGAACCGGATTATGTTTCCAAATCAGCAGAGGGCAGCTTCAATGGCAAAACTGCTCCCAGGTATGGCGCATCAACCGTCTATTACAATCAGACCGGCAATCCATCGGCTGAGACGGGGGTTCTGTCGCAGACCTTCATCACCGATCTTCCCGACCGTATCTGCGCGGCGGCCGATGATTTCATCGTACCCCCGGGCGAAACCTGGAACATTACGCACGTATTTGCAGCAGGGTACTATGTTAGTTACGTCATCCACGGGGAAGTGCCCTTTGTGAATGTGATCTTCTATGCCGATTCAAGCGGTTATCCGGGCCCTGCAGTCCATACCTTCAACGCCATACCGGCCCATTCGGATGCCGCTGGAGATGTGAACGTGTTCCTTCCGGCGCCGGCAAACCTGACCAGTGGTACATACTGGGTGTCTGTGGCCGCGTATATGTCCTACAGCACCAACAGATACTGGTACTGGAGCAAGGAGGCAGCACCTGCGATCCAGAATGAATTTGCCTGGAAAAATCCCCCCGGTGGATTGTCACAGAGTTGCATGTCGTGGTGCCACGCCTCAGACTATCAGCCCGACAAACTGGATCGTAACCTGACATTTGCCCTGACAGACAGCGTTTACGTAACACCCACCAGCTGGTTATCCGTCAGCCCTGCAAACGGGACCATCCCTGCCGGAGGCTCCATTGACGTACAGCTGGCCATTGATCCGGGCAATGTCACAGGAACCCATCAGTCAAATCTGGTTATCAGCACCGACGATCAGGTTGTTCCCCTGAGAAATGTGCCCATATCATTGAAAATGAATGGGGAGCCCGGGGAACTGCCGCTGGTTGAAGGTTGGGATAGTGATTTTCTGTCCCGTAAATGGGAACTGGATCCGATCACGATCCAGTGGAATGTCAATACAGCAAACGGGAATCCCAAACCTGAAGCCTGGTTTTTCCGCCCGGTGAATATCCTGAATTATAGCTTCTCACTGGTCACACAAACACTGGACGCCAGGGAAATACTTGACAATGTGACGCTGAAGTATGATGTGAAATTTCAGAATCCAAGTACCAGGGCCACCCTGGAGTGTTTGTCGGTTGAAGTATATGATGGAAGTGAATGGCAGCTGATCTGTACGCATAAAAATACGCAGGGGGGATTTGGGTACCTCTCTAAAACGTTTGACATTACCCCGCACGCCGCCGGGAAAATATTCAGCGTACGCTTCAGGGTAAACGGAGCGAATACCTCTAACATCAATGTGTGGGAAGTGGACAACATCCAGGTATACCAGGAGGAAGTCGGCCACCTGGAGGGATTTGCCAGCAGGCTTTCAGATGGCTCCATGGTTGAAGGCGCCGTGGTAACCCTTATCAATCCTCAGGGCGAAAAGTATGTCACAAGTACCCAGAACAACGGCCATTTTATGGTCAACCGGGTGAAAACAGGCGGTTATCTGCTCAGTGTCAAAAAGAAAGGACTAAACGTAGTCTATGATAGCATCACCATAGTCTATGGCGAGACACTGTCGAAGCACTACCGGATGACTGCACCAACCCTGACGGCGGATCCGGAATCGGTTTCCGTGGTGGTCCCGGTCAACCAGACGGCAACGCAAACGGTTACACTTTACAACGAAGGAAACGGACCTTTGGGATGGATAGCTAACTTCCAGTCCGATTCCAGGAAGGTATCCATACCCGTGAGCAACGGCGACTTTCCCAGAGGTTCTTCCCCACCATCCCTGGAGCGTGCTCCGGCGAAAGGTCCTGCTCATTTTGAACCTGCCCGGGGAGCGAAGGGGCCGACGGGTTTTGCTTTTGATTTGCACCACGGGATGTTTTTTTCATTTGATACGGATGATCCAGGTACACCCAATGCAATTGCCACCTTCGATTATGGTCCTTACGGGGGCACGTTCGATGCCTATCAGACCTCCTTCCTGTACGTCATTGACGTCAGTAACGACCACCTGATAAAAGTCGATGTTATCAGCGGGACGGTTACCGATATAGGGAAATGTGACAAGATAGGAGGCCACACCTTTACAGGTCTGCAAATTGACAAAACCACCAATACGTTGTATGCCGTTTCCGCCAAAGCGAACCTGACCGAATCGCAATTATACACCATTGATAAAAATACTGGAATTACAACACCTATCGGTTCATTAGGCCTGCCTGCGTGCATCGATATAGCCATTGACGGCTCCGGCCAGATGTACGGCTATGACATTATTACCGATCAATCCTATAAGATTGATAAGACCACAGCGGTTTCCACCCTGCTTGGTTCCATTGGTTTTGATGCCAATTGGGCCCAGGGAATGAGCTGGAATCCAGATGACGACATCATCTACCTGGCCGCTTTCAATGACTGGACACAAAGCGGCGAATTACGCAGACTGGACGTTAACAGCGGAAATACCGAGTTTGTCGGGAATTTCAGGGGTGAAGTCGATGCGCTGGCATTTCCCGGGGGAGGTTCTACCTGGTTTGCCTTTGAACCCATAACCGGTCAGATAGAAGCAGGAGGGTCCCAGGAAGTCACGATCACCTTCGACGGAAGCCATATCAATGAAGATGAGAGTCCCGTCGAAACCGGTATCCTTGTGTTCAAACCGGATGTCACCGTAGCCGATATCGATCCGGCACCGGTGGATCTTACTATGACGATCCAGGGACCGATGTTTGGCATTTTGAACGGGACCGTGACGCACAGCAGTATTCCTGTGGGAGAAGTTGAAATCAGGTTGGTCAGGGAAAACAGCCCGATCGAATATACCTATTTCATCACCACAGGTCCGGATGGTCGGTATGGTTTTAATGAGGCCATTCACGGGACCTATACGCTGACGGCGTGGAAAGAGGGGTATAACCTCTATACGGTGGGTGGAATTGCTGTCACGGGTGATCAAACCACCACGCACGACATCAACCTGGTCGCACCCATTATGAATGTCAATCCGTTGGAGATCAATGCCGCAACCACCGAAGGCGAGACGGTGGTCACGACGATGACCATCAGTAACAGCGGGGATGGCTTTCTGGAATGGCAAAGTTATATTACAGTCACGAATGAAAAAATATCCATTCCGGCCAGTGATGGCAGGTTTCCACGGACAAACATTCCTCCATCTGCCGGTCCGGCTCCGATGGCTCCGCGATCCGGCGGCAGCCCTTCCGGAAGCCATTTCAGAGGATCAACCGCTTATGCGTTCGATCTCAGTGAGGAAAAACTCTTTATTTCATTTGACACCGATGATCCTGGTACAAAGAACATCATCAGCGCTGTCGATTTCCTGGCTGTTGGAAGTGATTTCGACGGAAAGGATTTCAGCTTTATGTACGTGATTGATTACGATAATTTTGAATTAAAGAAGATCATTCTTGAGACCGGCGAGGTCACCAGCGTTGGGCCTTGTGTCCCCAGGGAAGAGCATATCTGGTCGGGGATAGCGGTCAATAAGCTCACGAATACCATGTATGGCGTGTCGACCAACATCGATGAATCGGCGCTTTACACGATCAACATGTTCACCGGTGAAGCAACGGAAATCGGGGGCATTGATATTCCGGCAGCGATCGATTGTGCCATTGACGGCCAGGGAGTGATGTACAGCTATTGCATTGTCAATCAAGAATCCTACCGGGTCAACCTGGAGACCCTGGAAACCACCTCCCTGGGCCCGATCGGGTTTGATGCCAACTATGCACAGGGGATGGCCTGGGATCCGGCAACAGACATCATCTACCTGACCGCCTTCAACCAGGAGGCCTTCCGGGGTGAGCTGCGCATTTTGGATAAAGAAACCGGAAACACCGAGTTCCTGGGTGCCTTTGATTGTGAAGTGGATGGTGTTGCCTTCCCGGGCGTTGTACCCTGGTTCACTATTGAGCCCAGGCGCGGAATCATTGAACCTTGGGCAGCACAGGATGTCACGGTAACCATGTTCAGTTCCCTGGCGCTATTGCCCATTGACTACACCCTGACAGGCAACATTCGTCTGGAGAGTGATCCGAATGTCGGAATCGTAAACGTACCTGTAACGCTTACGGTATCTCCTGTTGCCGTTGATGAAAACGAGTCCGATGGGATCGCCATTTATCCCAATCCCACTGCAGGTCTTGTTCAGATACAAAGCCGGAATTTCATCAAGGAACTGGAGATTCACTCGATCACAGGGCAAAGTGTATATCATAGCATAAAACGTGGACAGAAAGAGATGCAGCTTAACCTGTCGGAACTTGAACCTGGAGTCTACCTGATCAGGATGGTCACCGACAGCGGCATTCATCACAGGAGACTGACCATGACGCGATGAGCAGTACACGAGGCAATTTCCATTCAAGGGTCAATCCTTGAAGTTACGAACCGATACCTCGTAGTTTTTTTAGTAGATGGTTTTAAAAGCTCTGGCGTCGTTGAGGTTCAGGAGTCGCCTCTCCAATCCGTGATGTGGTTGACGAGGATGATGAGGTCCTGTACATTGACCCCACCATCCTCGTTCACATCAGGACACAGGGAATCCTAATTTTGCTTAATTTTACAGCGTTTTTAAATCCCTGAAAATGAAAAGAACTTGCTTTATCGGTTTTCTCGCCATCGTGTGTTTTACCCTGTCGGCCCGATCTTTTTCGGATGTTCCGCCGGCTTCCGCAGGTCCGGATGCCACCATCTGTGAGGGGGATGCTTATGTTCTTGCAGAAGCTTTTGCAGCAAATTACGAGCGCTTGCAATGGACAACTTCCGGCACGGGTTCCTTCAATAAACCTGCGATCCTGAATCCGACTTACAAACCGAGTGCAAAGGACATCAAGGCCGGATCGGTTACCCTGATGCTTTCGGTCACCGGCCAGGCTGGCCACCCGGATACAACCTGCAGCATGTTCCTGACGATCATCCACGCACCCAGGGCATTTGCAGGAGGAGGAGACGTCGTAAGGGCAGGGGATAGCTACTTTTTATCCAATGCGACAGCCGAAAATCATACCCACGTGACCTGGTCAACCTCCGGCACCGGGTTCTTCAACGATTTCCGTGACCTTCATCCTACCTATACCCCGAGTGCGGAAGACGCCCGTTTTGGATCGGTCACGCTCACATTAACCGTAAAGGGAAAGGGAAGCTGCGAGCCGGTGGTTTCCGACATGATCCTGAACATCAATTGAAAGATCAAAAAGCAAAGATCAAAAAGCAAAGATCAAAAATTTAACCTGATGGCTTTCGTTCCACCTTATTTCAAACCATGAACAAATCCGGAACGGTATTCATAATATTTCTGATGGTCATGCTGAATGTCCTGCCATTCAAGGAGTGCGGTGCATCAGACGTAGATGGCAGGGAAGTCAGGGCCGTCTGGCTTCATCAGACATTGTTCGACAAAGAAGAAGCGACAGCCGGAAAACAGATCGCGGATCTCTTTGATGCGTATGCGGATGCCGGGATCAACCATCTGTATGACGACTCGCCGTTCGAACTCTCCAACGACTGCGGAAGCATGCTCTGGTGCGAATGGATCCGGTGGAACCAACAACAGGTCACTGCCCTGGTAAGGGATGTTCATCACCTGATACAGGCATCAGGTAAAAAGGTGCTGCTTGGTGCCGATGTGTTTCCCAGCATGGATATCTCACCGGTTGAGATCGGACAGAAATGGACCGAATGGGCACAGGAAGGCATTATTGACTTCCTGGTTGACAGGTAGGCACAGTCACTGATTGCCGGTGGTCCTATGTCACTCACCTCTTGGTGATTCCCTTCAGCAGCCGGCTAGTGGCCCAGCGTATTGAGTATATTACGGGCGTAAGCACCGACAAAGCTGTTCTTTTTCCGGGCTATCAACGATAGAATTGTTTTTTGCGCTTCGTCAATCTCAAAGATAGATTTTTCATTATGGATCAGTTCCTTAAGGATCTCCACATAACTTACCATATCGTTGTATTCATCCAGTTTCCCATTGACCAGATTCCACTTTGCTTTGATATCAACCAATACCCTGTCGGCGTTGACCGTATCCTTTACAGCAAGATAGGCGAAAACCTTCCTGTACTCCCATGACAGGCTCCGGAGATCACGAATGTTGGTGGTAATGCCTTCGTAAAGGGATATAAGTTCAACATTCCGTTGAAAGAACGCTGTGTCAGGATTGTGTATATACGATTGGCTCAGGTGATAGGCTGCATCCGACACGATCTGGAACTGGTAATCCAGTTCACTCGTAGGATTTTCAAGAGTGGCTAAGTTTTGCATTGTATAGATCGCATCTTTCATGATCTGCAAAAGAGGCTGTCCCTTCAGTTCTAACCAGGAAGGGCAGCTTACCGTACTTCGGAACTCATATTGTGTTTCCGCTAAGGTAACCGTTGAGGATGTGTAATCAGACGGCCAGGTAGCAGGCGGACTGTTGCTTTTACTGTTATGAAAATAGATGATTGTACCGCAATCGATGTGATAGTTATAATCGCTGTTGTCCCAGGGCGGGACATCCTTGCCGAACCTGTTGCCCGCCGGAGCATCCTGGCGGGTATCATACCCCTGGTTGAAAGCGATCCCGCATGATCCGGGTTGGGAAGAGGCGTCGGGTGAAACAACGATATCGAAACTGCACTCCAGGAACTCATTGCATTTGATCTGCAGTCCCGTCTTCCCGGGACCCCGGTTGACGCCAAGTGCAAGAACCCCGGTGTTCATATCCACCATCCGGTTGCTGTAAATAAAGTTATTATCGTCAAGGGAGTTGCTGACAACAATGCCATAGTGCAGCGGACCTGAGCCGACGTGGGATACATATGCTTTCCTGATGATATTTTCCTCCACTGTATAGCCGGTGCAATAACCGAGGTACACTCCATAGGCCATATCAGGCAGAAAGACATAACTGTCGTACAGGACAATTTCGTTGCGTGTAATGGCCACATTATCAATTCCATTGAGATAGATGGTCTTGCAGATGGAGTCGAACAGGGTCTCATTGACCGTAAAGGTTTTCATTGAATTGAAACCGTAGGCTTCGATTCCGCGGTAGAGATACTTGAATTCACACTGATCCGTACTGGTCGGGGTCAGCTTGTCGATGGTAAAGGATGAATTCACGCTATAGATCCCTCCTCCCCTTGTGCTGGGGAAATAGTTTTGTTCAGCTTCGACGGGAACATTATTTACAAAGGAGCAGCCCAGGAACCAAATTCCCCTGACATCCTGAAGGATAACAAATGTTTCGGGATTTATCTGGGGATCAATCAATTGATCATCAGTCCGGAAGGTCACATTTTTGAAATAACTCACATTGTCAAGTACGTTTGAGGTGTTTTCCGGTGTAAAATTTTCGTACGGTAAAAAGCGGACTGCAATTTTATTGTTGATAAAGAATGCATTTTCAGCCTGGATGATCCCCCCTCCGCCGTGAATGGTTTTATCTCCCAGTAGGTTGACCAGGGCAGCTCCCGTCCGTGCATTTTTGATGGTCGCGCCATTGATCAGGGAGAGTTTTCCATGTTTGCCGGCTTCCAGCTGGCTTTTTTCGCGGATCCCCTCAACCTGGACCCCCTCCCACATGCCATTGCACATGTTGTTTCGCAATGTTGCCCCATTCACCACGACCGTGCCTCCCGGTTTGATGATCAACCTGGCATTTGTGTTAAAAAGAACATCCGCCAGGATGGTAAGCGTTACCCCTTTCTCAACAAGGATATATTCCTTGATATAATGTTCCGTGGTCCATGTGGCCGAAGATGTGAGGCGGACATTGGTTCCCGGTTGAATGATGGCTGCTTTTTTGACGGCTCTTCCGGCATTGATCCTCCCATGGCCAAGAAGCCCGGTGAAGTTGCTGTTGCCCGGAATACTGTAGATGTCGTCGGTGGTGGATTCAATGATGTACTTGACCTCTTCAGGTGTCATACATGACCTGGCGTAGAAAACCAGCGCTGCCAAGCCGCTTACGATGGGCGCCGCAAAAGAGGTTCCCCAGTTCGGAGAATAACAGTCATTATGAATGATTCCATTGGAATCGATATAATAACAGGTTGAAAGAACGCCATAACCTGGTGCGCAGACATCAACCTTGTCGTTGTGGGTATGGCAGTGTATCCCATCGTAAACATGATTGTCAGTCTGCCCGACACTGGTAACAGAGATCACCGGATCATAGGAAGCAGGGTAGCCATATCCGTTTCCATTTGAGGAACAGTGACCTACTTCTGTTCCATTTCCTGCACCTCCGACCAGCAATGTCCCCTGATCGGCCATATAGTGAATTAAATTGAGAATGGTCGAATTGAATTTGCAGGAGATAAAACTGGCATTGATCACGCGCGCGCCCATGTTTGACATGGCCAGTACCTCGTTCCAGTCCTGGTTGTTGCTCGGGGCTGAACCCAGGATCAATTTGCAGTTGTATCCTATTGAGCTCTTGCCTTTGTAATTATTCGTCGCTGCACCGGCACATCCCGCCACAACAGTGCCATGGTATATGTGCCACGCAGGGCTGCTCAGTGCCGAGTGGATCTGCGTTTTAAGATCTTCATGGCTGCGGTTGAAGCCTCCATCCGGGATCCCGATCAGAATATTATCGCCCTTCGAATAAGACCATGCCTCCACAGCGTTAATATTCTGCAACGCCCAATCCTCTGCAAACCGGGGATCATTGGGTGGACGCAGTGTCGAAGGAGGAACTTCATAACCGGGATCCGGCGGATTATCATTTCCAATCAAGCGGTAAACGGGAATTTTTTCCATGTAATAATAGATCCAGTCGCTGTACAGATCCAGTTCCTGCAGTAACGAGTCCTCGTTGCCCAGGCATCTAAGCACATACACTTGATCCAGCAGATAGGTTTCCTTTCCTTTGAGCGTATCGATACCGGGAAAGGCCCGGTTAAAACTGTACACCCCATAACGGTTAAAGAGCTCACGCAGGCCATCGTTTGACATGATCACGGTATCCCCGACAAAGGTGGGGATGCCGGCTGTGTCATACACACAAACAAATAATCGCCCGGGTTCATAATCCTGGCCCTGTACATGAATCGGAGAGAGTGCGCAAAGGATGCCTGTCGTTGCGATCATGACACCTGAAAGTAAAGTACGTATTTTCATAATAGATGAGGTTGGATGTCAGGAAGATAGTTTGATAAATGGGTGGGAATTATCCTGGGGAAGTTACGACATTAATAAAGGAAAGTCAATAGGTTTCATTAAAAATATTCAATAAAGATGATTAAATTCGGTCAGTGTGGCCGGCATGCTCATTAAGACATAACTTTGCCAACGTTTTCACGAATGCCGCCATGCGTCATATTTAAACCGATCGGTCATGAAGAATACAGCTATTTCTGGATTAGTCCTTTTATTATTCTTTTCTGGAGCGATCCTGGCCCAGAACGGGCAGAAAAAACTTACCCTGGAAGAGGTTATCCAGGGAAACGCCTTCGCACAGGCTTCCGTCCGCGGATTGCGGTCAATGAACGACGGAGTCCATTATACGAGCCTTCAGAACGGGAATAAGATCATCCAATATGACTATGAGACGGGCTCTGTGAAAGATACACTTTTCAGCCTGGCTGATTTTCCTGATGCTGACATGAAGGCAATATCGGATTATGCATTCAGCGATGACGAGAACAGGATACTGCTCTGGACGGAGAGGGAACCCATCTACCGGTACAGCTTTAAGGCCGGCTATTTTGTTTACGACCGGTCTGCACGCCATCTCCGGACACTTTCGCTGAAAGGGAAACAGCAGCTGGCCACGTTCTCTCCTGATTCCCGTTATGTGGCTTTTTTCAGGGATAATAACCTGTTCATCAGCGACCTGGAAAGGGAACAGGAGCTACAGATCACCACGGATGGCGAAAAAAATTCGGTGATCAACGGTGCCCCGGATTGGGTTTACGAGGAAGAATTCAGTTTCAGCAGGGCCTTTGACTGGTCGGCCGACGGGCAGTCACTGGCGTATATCCGTTTTGATGAAAGCCATGTGAAGGAATTCAACATGACGGTTTACAAGGGATTGAAACCGGAAATCCCCGGGAATGAGCTTTATCCGGAAAACCGGAGCTGGAAGTACCCGAAGGCCGGGGAAGATAACTCGGTGGTCTCCGTCCTTATCTATGATCTTGGAACGGGTACCACGACTACGATAAATACAGGGCAGGAAACGGATATCTATATTCCGAGGATCAGGTGGACAAACGATCCCGATCGCCTGTGCATTTTTCGTTTAAACAGGCTGCAGAACAAACTGGAGCTGATCCTGGCTGACCGCCGGACCGGCCGCACGCAAGTCGTTTATTCGGATGAAAATCCCTGGTACATTGATGAGGCGAACTTCGACCGGCTGACGTTTCTGTCGGGCAACA
>DAOQWY010000026.1 GCA_035342335.1 Bacteroidales bacterium | reverse complement strand
TGTGCCTTTGTGCCTTTGTGCCTTTGTGCCTTTGTGCCTTTGTGCCTCTGTGCCTCTGTGCCTCTGTGCCTTTGTGCCTCTGTGCCTCTGTGCCTCTGTGCCTTTGTGCCTTGTGCCCTTGTGCCTTTGTGCCTTTGTGCCTTTGTGCCTTTGTGCCTTTGTGCCTTTGTGCCTTTGTACAACCTTTTCCCTCCCATATTAAACCCTCCATATGATAAAATAATCCCGTCCGGACATCCCTAAACATCAATCATTTACTTTTTTTAACAAATTTTTAAGATTTTTTTTCAGAAAATTATAGGTTTGTGTTTCATTTCTGTTTAATTTTGCTGCGTAATTATTAAACAATAATTAAACAAATTAAAGCCATGACACAGATCGAATTCAACTATAAGCTCCTTGGGTTGAAGGAAAACCTGAACTATTTTGCCATTTTGTTGACCTCCAATCAGGAAGACGCAAAGGATCTCGTACAGGACACGTTCGTCAAGGCGCTCACCCACCGCGAACAGTTCCAATCCGGCACAAACCTGAAGGCGTGGGCTTACACCATCATGAAGAATACCTTCATCAATAACTACCGCAGGAATGCCAAGGCCAACACCATGGTGGATACCACGGATGATCTTTACTATCTGAACAGTTCCATGTCGTCGGAGGAAGAATCCGCTGAAAGCAGAATGCATGTGAATGATATCCTTCAGCGCATCGCACGGCTGGAGGAAAGTCACCGGCGCCCGTTTGAAATGCATACGAATGGATTCAAATACAAAGAGATCGCTGAAGCACTCGACCTTTCGATCGGAACGGTCAAAAGCCGTATCTTCTTTACACGCAAAAAGCTAATGGAAGACCTCCGGGAATTTGAGCACAGTAACTAAGCAGAGGTGCGATTAAGATTGAAAATGGCGAAGACCATCACCCCTGCACTGATCCATTGAACAGGGGAAAGGATGTTGCCATTAAAAATGTAATCGAAAAGGATCGCTGAAAGCGGAAAGAAAAGTTCACAAATGGAAGCGACGATGGCTCTGATGCGCGTTAGTCCGTAATAGTACAGGAAAATGGCGCCCGATCCGGTTGTAAAAGCGATAACAATGAATATCATCCAGTTGAAAGGAGTAGTGACCCTGATTTGATCCAACTGGCCTGCACCGATGACATAAAAAAGCATAAAGAGGGCGGCTAATCCATACCTGTAAAACGTTGCTGTCCTGAAATCAAACTTTATAAGGATCTTCTTGCTTAAAACGGTCGAACTTCCGAAGGAAGCAGCAGCCAGCAGCGCGAACAGCGCGGCATGCACCGTTTTGGAACCGGTTGAAAAGTCGGGTCTTGCCCACCCGAAGGTCAAAAAATAACCGGCGAAAATGGCCATCAAAGCCCAAACCAGAAAATCTTTACGGATGGCTTCCTTCAGCAAAAGAGCAGAAAGTGTGATGGCAAAAACCGGCTGGAATTTTTGAAGCAGGACGATGATGGTCAGGTCCTGGAAATTGACCAAAAAAAGTGCCTTTACGATGGCCAAAGTTCCGATGACGCCACCGGTCAGGGCCACCAGGCAGATATAGAAAGCATCACCGGCGGTGAACCGCTGAAGGTGGCGGTATTCGCCGAACATGAACAGATTCATGATCCCAAACGGAATCAGGTGAAGCACGAACACCACATAACCGATATTCAGATTATACAAACGTGGCGTCAGGACGATACCATCCAATCCCCAGAGAACGGCGGCCATGCTGACTGCGGCGGCGCCGATAAATGATGTACGGTGAGTTCCCACACTGGAATTTCTGAAGAAAAAAACATCAGAACGCCAAAATTAAACGTTTTTTTGATTCATCATTTCCCTGAATTCTTTCTTGAGATAAGTCAATGCTTTTTCGGCCGGACGATCTTGTGCGTTCAGCAATTCGTCAAACAATGCCGAAGCCAGTTCGTGGGAAGGTGAATCTGGTTCGGTTCGGCTGCTGGCTACATTGATCATCCTGACCATGTCTTCCTTTGCATTCTTGATCCGCCCCCAGGCTTCATCTGACAGATAGAGCTGTTGCGTGAGGTTATGATCAAATTCCTCCCTGATCGTGCGCAACAGCACGGATTGAAGCTGTTCGGCAGTCAAATCCGGTTTCGAGACACGAAGAACCAGGTTGGCAGGGGCCATCCGCTCAAGAAAAAGAAGCATCCGTTCATAGGCCTGCAAGCGCAACGGGATGATGGCCTTGTCCTGTTCTTCCTCTTTCCGGGCTTCCCTCTTCCTTTGATCGTTTTCCAGGAAAGAGCGTACCAGAAGGTAAGCCGTGAGCAGCACGATCAGTGAAGGCAGAATGTATTTACTGATGTCAAGAAAGGTTTCCATACCATCGTTATTATTTGTGCGCCAAAGATAATCATTCTGAAAGATTATTTTCCCTACCTTTGTTCACACGCTAACAATACCATAAGATCATTAATAATGCATTGGGAATGATACGATTATCCGACAGAGTGAACCAGCTGGCTGAATCTGAAACCCTTGCGATGGCAAAGCGCAGCAGGGAACTGGCCGCGCAGGGCAAACAAGTGATCAACCTGAGCATTGGTGAACCTGATTTTTATACACCCGACAGCATCAAGCAAGCAGCCGTTGAAGCCATTGATCTTAATTATACCTTTTATTCCCCCGTACCGGGTTACAAGGATCTGCGGGATGCCATCTGCCTGAAGTTCAAACGGGACAACAACCTTGACTATACGCCTGAACAGATCGTGGTCTCATCAGGTGCAAAGCATGCGATAGCCAATGCCGTGCTTTGCCTTGTCAATCCGGGCGATGAAGTCCTGCTCCCCACCCCCTACTGGGTCAGTTACCGGGAGCTGGTAAAGCTGGCGGAAGGCACTCCCGTCTTTGTTCCAGCACTGATTGAAAATGACTTTAAGGTCACACCACAGCAGATCGAACAGGCCATCACCGACCGAACCCGCCTGATGATCTTCTCCAGCCCCTGCAATCCTTCAGGGTCCGTTTACACGGAAAAAGAGCTGCAGGCCCTGGCTGAAGTCTTCTCCCGCCACGAAGAAATCTACATCATTTCGGATGAAATTTATGAACTCATCAATTTTACGGGTGGTCACGCCAGTATGGCACAGTTTGATTTCATCCGCGACAGGGTTGTCACGGTGAACGGTGTTTCCAAAGGATTTGCCATGACTGGCTGGAGGCTGGGTTACCTGGGAGCGCCCCGCCAAATCGCCGCAGCGTGTGAAAAATTACAGGGCCAGATGACCTCCGGCGCCAGCAGCATTGCTCAAAGAGCCGCCCTAAGAGCCCTGCTGATCGATCCCGGGCAAAGCAATGACCTTCAGAGGATGGTCAACGCCTTTAAAGAACGACGTGACCTGGTGATCGCTGAACTCGGTAAAATTCCCGGATTTCAAACAAATGTTCCGGAGGGAGCCTTTTATGTTTTTCCAAACGTCAAAAAACTTTTCGGTAAAAGATTCGAAAACTACCAGATCAAGACCAGTGATGACCTGTGCAACTACTTTCTCGACAAGGCATTTGTTGCCATGGTGCCGGGAACTGCCTTCGGAGATCCCACCTGCGTAAGGATCTCCTACGCCACATCCACATCAAAGCTTCAGGAAGCCATATCGCGGCTGAATGCGGCAGTATCACAACTTCATTAAGAGACCGGTCATCAGGAATCCGATCATATGCTGAGAGAAAAGGACATAAAAAAATATTTCACGGACATCACCGGGCTGAATGTGCTCATCATCGGCGATGTGATGATTGACTCCTATATCTGGGGTAAAGTGGAAAGGATCTCACCTGAAGCGCCGGTGCCGATCGTCACGGTGAACCGGCGGGCCAGCCTGCTGGGAGGTGCAGCCAATGTAGCCCTGAATGTCAAAGCAATGGGTGGAAAACCCATCCTGTGCTCGGTCATCGGCAGCGACAGCAAAGCCGATGAATTCATACAGCTGCTGGAAAAGGAAAATCTTTTCACAAAAGGGATCGTCAGAAGCAAGGAACGGATCACCACCACCAAGTTCAGAGTCATCGGAAACAATTACCAGATGCTCAGGGTGGATGAAGAAACCGACACCGAACTCAACACCAAAGAAGCGGATGAACTGATCCAATGCTTTAACTCCCTTTTAAAGACATACCCCATCCATGTCGTCATCATCCAGGATTATAACAAGGGAGTGATGAGTGCCAGGGCGATACAAAAAATCACCCATCGGGCCGGAGAGCTTCATATTCCGGTTGCCGTTGATCCCAAGAAAAAAAATTTCAATGAATACAGGAACGTAAACCTTTTCAAGCCCAACCTGAAGGAGCTCATCGAAGGATTGAAAATAGATTTCGACCCTGATGATACGGACCTTTTACGGGAGGCTGTTCAGGCTTTTCAGAAAAACCAGGGAATCGACAACATGCTGGTCACGCTTTCCGAAAAAGGCGTGTTTATCAGTTCAAGACTGGGTGAGCATTCCTATATCACCCATTCGGTCCCTGCATATGTGCGGACGATCGCCGATGTATCCGGAGCCGGTGATACGGTGATCAGCGTGGCAGCCCTCTGCCTGGCACTGAAAATGAATCCCCTGGAGATCGCAACGATCTCCAATCTTGCCGGAGGTCTGGTGTGCGAATCCATCGGGGTCGTACCGGTCGACCGGGTGAAGCTGATGGAAGAAATGATGGGATTGAATTCCTAGATTGCGGAAAATAGATACCTTTGCGGCTTTATTTAAGAAATAAATCTACTCCGGAGTCGTTTTGTAAAGGAATTCAAACTTGAATCATTGAAGGTTGTAGCACCCATATCCCTCCGATTGCTGGTCGTGTTGATGCTGTCCTCGTGGAATGGCACCACCCAGGTCAATAAAGTACCCAACCTGCAGAAATTCGACTACGCTCCATACCATTTCGGCTTCGTTCTGGCCATGAACCAGATGTTCTTTACGGTAAAACCCGTCCCGGGCATTGATACGGTCTGGTTTCCGAAATCCGCCATACCCGACCGGGAGGAGTCAGATGCTGCCCGGGTTGACTCCATTGCACATAAATATTATCCGGGATTTACCATCGGAATTGTTTCCAACCTCCGGCTCGGGGAATATTTTGACCTGAGATTGATCCCCAGCCTGGCCTTCGGCGAAAGAGACCTGATCTATTATGTGGAACGCAATAATACATATAAAGATCCAGGAGTTTTCTTTATGGACACGATCAACAAGAAAATATATTCGACGCTTGTTGAAGTCCCCCTGCATCTGAAATACAAAGCCATGCGGCTGCAGAATTCCAGGATTTATGTCCTGGGAGGTGTCATGTACACCCTTGACCTTGCCAAGGAGTCAAAACGGATGAAAGACAGCAGCACCAATAAACATGTCAAACTGAATAAGAGTGACCTGCTGGGTGAGGCAGGTGTGGGATGCGATTTTTATACGGCATACTTCAAATTTGGAATAGAGCTTAAAATGTCCTATGGACTTTTCAACATCATTGAAAGAGAGGGGAACCTGTACACCGAATCGATCGATCAATTGAGATCCAAAATGTTCCAGCTCTCATTCACTTTTGAATAGAATGACCAGGCCGGTTCTACGGATCCGGAATAATTCAGAACAGTTGAAATCATGACAGCAAAAGGAAAATACGATGAGATGTTCGACGCCCTGATCCAAAAGGGCGCCCTCAAGCAGCAGGTTTACCGAAACACGCACCAGACCTTTCAGGAATTCAAGGTGTTGATCCGCGATATGGCTGAGGATTACACGCAGAAAACCAGACGCGACAAATCCATCATCCCCTTCGAATTCACGGATAAGGGTGAATTTCAAATGGAACTGAAATTCGCCGGGGATGTCCTTCTGTTTGTCATGCATACCAATGTTTTTGAATTTTCCAGGTATCACGAGGTGATGAAGACGCCCTATGTGAAAGAGAATAAGGAACGCTCCTTCTGCGGGGTGATCCATATTTACAATTTTCTTGCAGACTCATTCAAATACAACCGCATCAACGACATTGGTTACCTCATCGGAAGAGTCTTTATCAACAAGGACATGCATTACTTCATAGAAGGGAAACGGGAGATCGGCTTTTTATTCAATAATTTCGGCAATGCGGTCATGAACAAGCAAGCAGCCCGGCAGATCATAGAGTCATCCATCCTCTATACGATCAATTTTGACCTGTTAACCCCTCCTTTCGATGCAGTCAAGGAAGTCACCGTTGATGAGATGCGCACGGCCCTCGACAGCTTGCTCATCAAGACAGGAAAGCGAGTGGGATTCCGTTTCCAGGGAGATCATGCGGAGTATGGTTCAGGTCAGCAGTAGGCAGCCGGCAGCTTGCAGCTTGCAGCTCATAATATTTTTCCATAAACATTTGCTGATTAAAAAAATATTCCTACTTTTGCACTCCCGTTTTTGAAGAATCTAACGGCCCGTTCGTCTAGGGGTTAGGACGTCAGGTTTTCATCCTGGTAACAGGGGTTCGATTCCCCTACGGGCTACAAACCGTAAAGAAAATAAAAATGGCAAATCATAAGTCTTCACTCAAAAGAATCCGGCAGACCGAGGCCAAAAGAGAGCATAATCGTTATTTTGCCAAAACGATGCGTAATGCCATCAGGGATTTCCGTGCACTGACCGATAAAAAACAGGCTGAAGAAAAGCTCTCCGGCCTGGTCAGCCTGATTGACAAAAACGCCAAGCGTTCGCTGGTTCACAAAAATAAGGCCGGCAACCTCAAATCCAGCCTTACAAAACATGTCAATACCTTGCAATAAAATGTACAGCCGGTCATAAGACCGTCGTGCCACTTTCTCCTATCCTCCTTCCTTTCTTCAATCTCCATCTACCTGCACCTCTCCTTCAACTTCGAATGTTCTGCAGCGGAATTTCTCCCCCAGGGGGTCACATTTTGCATGGTTTCCGTATTAACAGGTATAAACAGAAACCAGATGAAGCACATTCCAATCAGCCGTTGGGCGGAGGAAGACCGGCCCCGTGAAAAATTGATGCTCAAGGGCAAGCATTCACTCAGTGATGCTGAATTATTGGCAATCCTCATCGGGACAGGTTCCAGGGAGCATTCGGCCCTGGACCTGGCCAAGGAGATCCTGACCGAGATACAGAACAATCTGATCGAACTGTCGAAACTACAGGTCAATGAACTGGTAAAGTTCCAGGGCATCGGCCATGCCAAAGCCATAACGATCATTGCGGCACTGGAACTTGGGCGCCGGCGACGAGGATCCGAAGTGATACAGCGAAAAAAGATCCAGTCAAGCAGGGATGTCTTTGAACTCTTTCAGGTTGAACTGGCTGAAAAAAAATACGAGGGATTCTGGCTTCTGCTGCTCGACCGGGCAAACAAAATTGTTGGCCAGGAAAAGATCAGCGAGGGAGGAACGGCAGGAACCGTGGCTGATCCCAAGCGGATCTTCAAGGTGGCGATCGACCGTCACGCATCCTCACTCATTCTCTGCCATAACCATCCTTCGGGCAATGTTGAACCCAGCCAGGCCGACATCTCCCTGACAAAAAAGATGATCCACGCGGGAACCCTGCTGGACATTCAAATTTTGGATCATATCATTATCGGTGAGGAGAATTATTTTAGCTTTGCAGACGAGAACATGATGACATGATGCACCTCACTACCGTAATCGGGGCCAGGCCTCAGTTCATAAAAGCTGCCGCCATAAGCCGTGCGATCCGGGAAACCTTTCACGGACAGATCACCGAACGCATCATTCACACCGGCCAGCATTACGACCGGCAGATGTCACAGGTTTTTTTCGAGGAGCTGGAGATACCGGTGCCTGATGTCAACCTGGAAGTGGGATCGCACCATCACGGGAAACAAACCGCACGGATGATCAGCCTCCTGGAAGAGGAACTGCAGCGTTCGGTGACCGATGCCGTGCTGGTCTTTGGTGATACAAATTCCACGCTTGCCGGTGCGCTGGCGGCAGCCAAAATGCATATTCCCGTAATCCACGTTGAAGCCGGGATGCGATCCTTCCATAAAACGATGCCGGAAGAAATCAACAGGATCCTGTGCGATCATGCCTCAACCCTGCTGTTCACCCCCACGATGACGGGAATGAAGAATCTGGAAAAGGAAGGACTCATTCATCACCCGCAAGCCTTTCGGGATATCGACCATCCCGGAATCTATCACTGCGGGGATGTGATGTATGATAATTGTCTTTATTATCAATCCCTTGCCGAAAAACAATCCACCCTGTTGAGGAAACACGGGCTGAACGAAGGGGAATATGCTCTGGTCACAGTGCACCGGGCTCAAAATACGGAGGATCTCCGGCGCCTGGCCGACATTTTCAAGGCCATGGCATCCATTGCCCTGGAAGAAAAAATAAAGATCCTTGTTCCTCTTCATCCACGGACCGCACTCTCCCTCCAACAATCCCTGCCGGCCAACTTCACCGAAGAACTTCGGCACGACGATCGTCTCATCCTGACAGGCCCTGTTTCCTATTTTGACATGCTGATGCTGGAAAAAAACGCCAGGCTTATCCTCACCGATTCAGGGGGAGTGCAAAAGGAAGCCTATTTCTTCCGGAAACCCTGCATCATCCTGCGGGCAGAAACCGAATGGCAGGAGATCGCCGACAACCACTGCGCAATCCTGACCGATGCGAATCCTGAAAGGATAATGAAGGCTTTCCGACACTTTCAGTCCTCCCCCCCACGGTCATTTCCGCCCATCTTCGGAGATGGACACGCAGCAACCTTCATCTGCCAACAAACGCTGGAGGATCTTGGATAAAATTTCATGCCCGTTTGTAATTTAACAAATTATTTCTACCTTTGCACTCCATTTTTAAACAGCTTATCACTTAATCTAAATTATTGAAAATGATTAACCATTATGAAACCGTTTTCATTATGACTCCCGTTTTATCTGAAGAACAGATGAAGGAAACGGTACTTAAATTCAGTAGCTTCCTGAAAGAAAGGGGGGCGGAAATCGTCCACGAAAACTACTGGGGATTGCGTAAACTGGCATATCCCATTCAGAAAAAATCTTCCGGATTTTACCATCTGATCGAGTTCAAATCCGACGGTAATTTCCTCAAAGAACTTGAAACTACCTTCAAACGCGATGAACGCGTGATTCGTTATCTTCTCGTGAAACTTGACAAGCATGCGATCGTTTATAACGAAAAAAGACGCAGTAAGAAAGAAGCCAGTTTGGCCAAAACGGAAGAAAAAATTGATGCCTAACCATTAAAATTCAAAATGATGACGAATCAGGGTAATTCAGAGATCAAATACTTGACCCCCATTGCGGTTGATATCAAGAAGAAAAAATACTGCCGCTTCAAGAAAAACAGAATCCGGTACATTGACTATAAGGATGCCGACTTCCTGCTGAAGTTCGTCAACGAACAGGGTAAGATCCTGCCAAGAAGGATTACCGGCACTTCTACCAAATATCAGAAAAAAGTTGCTCAGGCTGTCAAAAGAGCCCGGCACCTTGCCTTGTTGCCCTATGTTGCTGATCTTTTAAAATAAGGAGGTTGCGATGGAAGTTATCTTAAAAAAAGACATAACCGAACTGGGTTATGAGAATGAAATCGTCCATGTTAAAGATGGTTATGGTCGTAACTATTTAATCCCAAAGGGTTTTGCAGTTCTGGCGACCGGGCCTAACAAGAAGATGGTTGCGGAGACCCAGAAACAAAAATCCTTTAAGGAGGATAAAGTCAGAAAAGAAGCCGAAGCCCTTGCTAAATCGCTCGAAAATCTTACGGTGAAAATAGGTGCCAAGGCTGCCACAACCGGAAAAATATACGGATCCGTCAATGCCATTCAAATCGCTGAAGCCATCAAGGAACAGTTCAACTTTGATGTGGACCGGAAAAAAATCAACATTGATGGTGATAGTGTGAAAGAACTTGGGACGTACGAGGCAATGATCAATCTTTATAAGGATATCAAGGTAAAAATGAACTTTGAGGTCATTGCTGAGTGATCTTTTCTTAAACCGATATGCATCCCGGCAGCATACATTGATTCAGTGCACCCTGCCGGGATTTTTTTAGTTTATCGCCGTGCTCTCCAAATCTGCCATCCAATTTGTACGGTCACTGAAAATCAGAAAATTCAGGGAGACTTACCAGGCATTCATCATCGAAGGCACCAGAAGTGTCGCCGACATCCTGCACAGTTCCCTGAAGGTCCGTTCCATTTATGCTACCAGTGCGTGGCTGAACATGCACTCCGGGCAACTGCAACCCATAGCTGACCGCTGTGTGGCGATCACCGAAAAAGAGATGGAGGCGATCAGTTCACTGACCACACCCCAGGAAGTTCTGGCTGTGGCAGAGATCCCTGAAAACACGCTGGTGCAGGCTGAACTTGCTGATGAACTCGTGATCATGCTGGATGAAATCCGTGATCCGGGTAACCTGGGCACCATAATTCGTACGGCTGACTGGTTCGGCATACGGTTTATCATTTGTTCAAAGGGTTGCGTGGATGTTTATAATCCAAAAGTTGTTCAGGCTACCATGGGTTCCATTGCAAGGGTCCGGGTGCATTATGCCGACCTGCTTGATTTCCTGCATAGTCAAAATCCTTCCCTGACCGTTTATGGCTGCATGCTCGACGGGACGGATATCCGGTCTGCGCGGTTGGAAAATAAAGGGATCATCCTGCTGGGAAACGAGTCAACCGGGATCTCCCCCCTGCTCCTGCCTTCTATCAACGTCAAACTTACCATCCCTTCCTTTCGCTCTTCCACGGGGAGCTCCTCCAGCGCCGCCGACTCGCTCAATGCCGCACAGGCTTGTGCCGTCGTCTGTTTTGCTTTCAGGAACCAGAAATGATGATTGAAAAATCTTAAAAAAAATTTAAATTTTTTAATAAAAAAAACATCTTGCTTTTAACCTTACCATTTATTATATTTGTATCCCTATTTAAGAATCCGGTTTCATCAATAACCTCCTCAATCAGTAAAAAATCATGATCATGAACCTGACCAACTTTCACATCGAAGAATTGCAGGAGTTCTCCGGTCTGTCAGAACGGACTAAGAATGTATGCATCAAAGGCTCTCTTGAAACGCTTTATAAGATTCTTCTGTATTATATGAAAAACGGTGACTTTAAAAAGATCCGCAATTGTGGTGAGAAAACCAACATCGAACTGATCACCCTGGCTAAAAAGTACATCGATGAATATCAGGTGAACGTCGAGGATCTTGAAATCACAGATGAAGATAATGTATTTGAAAAATTCAAATTTTTCTGTTATGAGAATTTTGGAATACCCTCATCCAAAACAGAAATCTACAGAACTGAGTTTCTTGAAAAACGGTTTCCCTATTTTAAATACTTTCTATTGATATTCAGGGAAATACTTAATGAAAGGGAATACTTCATCTTTGAACACAATTTTGGTTATTTTTCCGATAAATCAAAGATGACACTCCAGTCCATCGGCGATCTTTATCAGATTACCCGTGAAAGGATCAGGCAAATCTCACAACTGATCCCCTATAAAATAGAAGATGCACTCCTCAGGTTTACAAAAGAGCAGGATTACCTGAAGAACTACTTTCCCTACAAGCTCAACAACAAAAATGATTATATCCTGATTGATCAGGCATTTGCAGAGAAGATCAACGCAAAAGAAGAACTGACCCTCACACCTAAGTTCTACACCCTTGTTTTTTCAATTTTCCTCTCTAAAAGCTTCAGTACCTTCCAGGATAAAGACACAACATACGGGAACTATTACCTTGTTAAAAACGAACTTGCGCGGACATTTGATTTCAGATCTTTTTATGATGATCTGTATCAGCGCAAAAATAAACGAATTGATCAGACCTACCGGATTGAACTTGAAGGATTCATCCGGACATTCCTGAAAGAAAATGACCCCTCGCTGATCGAACGGATCCGATCCCTATGTGTTCAAATTGCGCAGGAAGAACTTCAAATCGGGATCGACGGTGAGAATCAGCTGGTACTTGTCCGGAATACCCTTGTCAAGCTTTCCGAGTATATCATCGACATACTGGAGAAAAACGGAAAACCGATGAAGTTGAAGGACATTCATCAGAAATTATCGGCCATCACTCCCAAAACGCCCAGCAACATTGAATCGCTGAGATCATCCATACTGAGTATTGACGAGATCGTTGCGATTGGCAAAACCAGTACCTACTCCCTGAAAAAATGGTCCGCAATCAAAACAGGCACCATCAAGGAACTTGTTGCCGAATATTTGGCCCAGTTCAATGAACCGCGCCATATTTCGGATATCACCAACTTTGTGGTTCAATACCGGGATACAAGCGACAAAAATATCCTGTCGAACCTCAAGCTCGACAGAACCAACACGTTCATATTCTTCAGGAAAGGGTACATCGGTCTTCGCAGCAAAAAATACAAACGCTTATCCGGTAAGTACGGTCAGCTTTCTCTCCTGTGAGGTTGCAGGCTGAGTCCCGAAAAAAAATCCCCTGATGAAATTATTGTTGATTACGATCCTTCTCGTTGCCCTTGCATTCATGGGTATTGGCATCAAGATGCTGGTGAAAAAGGGAGGACAGTTTGAGAAGCGTTGTGGCAGCGTTGATCCCAAAACCGGGAGACATCTTCCCTGCACGTGTGGCCAAAGCGAAGAAGGAGCTGAATGTCTGAACAAGAAGCAAGCAACTGAGCAATGACCCCTTCACCGGGTACCTCTTATTCGTTCTCTTCCACAAGAATCCGTTTGATCCCTTTGGTCATTTCCGTTTTTAACTCGCCGGATGATCCGGAGTAAATCAAATAGGCATCCAGTTCAGGGTGTGACGAAAGAAAAGCGAGCGATTTTTCAAGGCCCATGACCAGCAATGCGGTTGCGTATGCATCAGCCTCCCAACAGCTTTTTGCCCTGACCGAAACGCTGAGCAGCGAATTACGGGTTGGATAACCCGTTGAGGGATCGATCGCGTGGGAGTACCTGATACCGTTTTCTTCGATGAACTTCCTGTAGTTCCCTGAGGTTGCGATAGCTTCGTCCTTCAGTTCCAGGACCGCCTTCAGCTGCCGGTCATTCGATGGCCCCGCAGCCGGCTTTTCAATGCCAACCCTCCACTTCGACCCGTCTGGTTTCAATCCGCGGGCGAATACCTCACCTCCGATGTCGATCAGGAAAATATCAAGTCGCTGTGATTCCAGAAAGGAAGCAAGCAGGTCGACAGCATATCCCTGGGCGATCGCGTTAAAATCGATCCTGATGCGCGGGTCCTTTTTAATGAACCGGCCCTGGTCGATTTCCACCAGCTGATATCCTGTAAATTGAAGCAGGCTGTCCACTTTTGCCGAATCCAGCGCAATGCGGTCCTCAAAACCAAAGCCCCAGGCGCTGGCAAGGGGACCAACGGTCATATCAAACGAACCAGAGGTAATGCCGGAGATCTGTTGACTTTTATTAAAAAGATCAATGAACCACTCGTCGGGAATGACAGAGGTGTCGTTATTATTTAGCCGTGAGAGAACGGAGTTTGGATTCCACAACGATGCGCAGGCATCAAATGCCTGCAGGATTGAATCAATATCCTGCCGGAAATTCCTTCCATCGTAATCGTAATACGTTATGGCATAATAGGTTCCCTGTGTCTGGCCATTGATGGTCATCTTCTGGTAAATCCTGGAACATCCCGACAGCAGCGTGATCAGGATGAAAGCAAAAGCAATGCGATGGGTCATGGGTTAAAGGTGTTTTGCCTATCCCCCGAAATCGTCGAAAGCGATCATTTCTTTCGGTACGCCATAGTCGTCAAGCATTTTCATAACGGCACTGTTCATCAGGGGGGGGCCGCAAAGGTAGTATTCGATCTCCTCCGGTTCGGGGTGATGCGACAGGTAGTTGTCCATCAGCACCTGATGAATGAATCCGGTATATCCCTTCCAGTTATCTTCGGGTTTTGGTTCAGAGAGTGCCACATGGAAGGTGAAGTTGGGATGCTTCCTTGCAATCTGCTCAAATTCCTCCATGTAAAACAGTTCCCTTTTGGACCGGCCTCCGTACCAGAAGGTCGCTTTCCGTGATGTTTTCTGTGTTTTAAACTGATCGAAAATATGCGATCTCATGGGCGCCATGCCAGCACCTCCTCCGATGAACATCATTTCCCGCTGGGTATCCTTGATAAAGAATTCTCCGTAAGGTCCGCTGATGATCACTTTGTCGCCTGGCTTTCTGGAAAAGACATACGAAGAACAGATACCGGGATTCACTTTCATGAAGCCACCGGTCTTACGGTCGAACGGAGGTGTGGCAATGCGGATATTTAAGATGATGATATTGCCCTCGGCCGGTTCATTTGCCATGGAATACGCCCTGCACACCGGTTCGCTGTTCTTCATTTTCAGGTCCCACATCCGGAACTTATCCCAGTCTTCCCGGTATTCCTCGTCCACGTGAATATCGTTCCTGAAATCCACCTCGCAGGGAGGCACATCAATCTGGATGTAGCCACCCGACCTGAATTTAAGATGTTCACCTTCGGGAAGTTTCACTTTGAATTCCTTGATGAAGGTGGCCACATTCCGGTTGGAGATCACTTCGCATTCCCACTTTTTGATGCCAAAAATCTCGGGATTGATGCGGATCTTCATATCCTGCCTGACTTTCACCTGGCATCCCAGGCGCCAGTTGTCGTGTTGCTCCCTGCGTGTGAAAAAGCCCGTTTCTGTTGGCAAAATGGTTCCTCCACCCTCCAGAACCTGACATTTACAGGTCCCGCAGGTGCCACCTCCACCGCAGGCTGAGGGCAGGAATATTTTTTGGGCACTGAGGGTAGAAAGCAGATTGGAGCCCGGCATGGTCTGGATAGTTTTCTCCTCATTGATTGTAAGGGTGACGACTCCCTGCGGCGTCAGCTTCTTGCGGGCGTAAAGAAGAATGATCACCAGCAGAAGGATCACAACTAAAAATACAGCAATGCTGGTAAGTACAGTCTGTCCGATTCCAATTTCCAAGATCATTTTCTGTTCGTAGTTTAGTTAATCCCATTAAAGCTTGATCCCCATGAACATCATAAAGGCGATACCCATCAACCCGGTTATGATAAAAGTTATCCCAAGACCCTTCAGGGGGGGGGGTACGTTGGAATAGGCTATTTTCTCGCGGATCGCAGCAATGCCAACAATAGCCAGGAACCAGCCCACTCCCGAACCCAGCCCAAAGGCGGTGGCCTGCCCCAGGGTTTCATACTCCCTTTCCTGCATGAAAAGCGATGCGCCAAGGATGGCGCAATTCACCGCAATGAGCGGAAGAAAAATTCCCAGGGAGTTGTAAAGAGATGAAGAGAATTTTTCAATGACCATCTCAACAAGCTGAACCATCGAAGCAATCACTGCAATGAAGATGATGAAACTCAGAAAGCTAAGATCCATTCCTGCCAGGGATGGACTTATCCAGGCAAGGGCACCCGGTAATAGGACATACCTGTTCAGAAGATAGTCTACTGGTACGGTGATGCCCATGACAAAGATGACGGCGATTCCCAGACCGGCAGATGTTTTCACCGTTTTGGACACAGCCAGGTAAGAGCACATGCCCAGAAAATAGGCAAAGATCATATTGTCAATGAAGATCGACTTGATGAATATATTAACAATGTCCTGCATTTGACCGGAGATTATGGTTAACAATTATTTTTCCTCAATCAATTCCTTATTTCCGGACCGTTGAATCCAGATAAGGATGCCCACCACGATCAGAGCCATGGGTGGCAGGATCATCAAACCATTGTTCATGTATCCAAACCTGTAAAGTCCCTCAGGAAGGACTGGATAGCCCCAGATCGTACCTGATCCGAGCAGCTCCCTGAAAAAAGCAACAATGATGAGTATGATGCCATAGCCGGCGCCATTTCCAATGCCATCCAAAAACGATTGCCAGGGTTTGTTGGCCATGGCAAACGCCTCAAGACGTCCCATGATGATGCAATTGGTAATGATCAACCCGACAAATACCGATAGTTGCTTGCTGACATCATAACTGAATGCCTTAAGGATCTGGTCGACGATGATCACCAGGGAGGCGATGACCACCAGCTGTACAATGATCCGTATCCGCGGGGGAATCGTATTTCTCAGCAGGGAAATGACCAGATTCGAGATAGCAGTGACCGCGATCACCGATACTGACATGACAAATGCCGGTTCCAGTTTGACAGTAACAGCCAGGGCCGAACAAATACCCAGAACCTGTACGGTGATGGGATTGTTTTTATTCAGGGGCGTTGTTAACAGCCTTCGGTTCTTCAGCGAGAACAGAGGTTCAGCCTTTACTTTTTCGTTGCTCATCAATCTTGAATATTTTTAAAATATGAAACATAGTTTTCAAGGTTGGTCAGAAGCATGTCGGAAACTCCGTTGCTGGTGATGGTTCCTCCCGAGATGGCATCCACTCCGTGCCGGGGATCGATGTTGCTGTTGGCGACTCCTCCCTTAACCACCTTGATGCTGCTAAAATTCCCCCCCGAATCAAAAATCGATTTCCCGACAAATTGTTCCTGAAACGGAGCCAGCGCTATTTCAGCTCCCAATCCAGGGGTTTCCTTATCGTGGCCAAAATTGGCTCCTGCGATCGTATTCATGTCGGACTTCAGGGCAATGTTTCCGTAAATAGGTCCCCAGAGCCCCTTCCCCTGTACCGGGATAATGTATTCCTTTAGGGTATCCTTGCTAAAAATGAACAAGGGAAATACCGGGGGAGGATTGGAAGGATCGGCTAAGAAAGCTTCCAGTTTCTTCAACTCAATCTTAAGGTTTACCTCGAAAGCCCGCAGATTTCCAGTTTCAAAACGGTTGTCCCTGTAAACGCTTAAAACATTTCCCTCTCGGTCGATCACGATCTCCTCCCGTATATATTTTTGGTAAAGACTGTCCGCCTCAGCCCTGGAAGCCGTTATTCCGGCCGAGGCAAGGATATTCTGGATCTTTTCCGCACGGATGTTCCTGTCCTGGTAAGGTTTAAGCAAATTAGCCGCCAGGGCCAGCACAGCGGCCACGATGATCACCATCACAGAGGAATAAATGTAGATATACCTGTTACTGAACATATCCTAAAATTTAGCTAGCACAGTTAAACATTCAGTGTATTTTGCACCACTGCCCTTCCTGACCGTTTCAATCTTCGCCTGATATTGGCCGCCACCACATAATGATCAATCAGTGGAGCGAAAACATTCATAAACAATATGGCAAGCATCATCCCTTCAGGATAGGCAGGATTGAGCACACGGACCAGGATGGCCAGGAAGCCGATCAGGAAGCCATAGATGTACTTTCCATTGGTCGTTTGGGCGGCAGTGACGGGATCTGTAGCCATATACACCGCGCCGAAAGCAAATCCTCCCAAAAACAGATGCTCGTAAGCCGGGATCACACGCATATAGTCATTGGCACCCCAAAGATTGAAGATCAGCCCCATCAGATAGCCCCCCAGAAAGACAGGGATCATGATCCTCCAGCTCCCGACACCGGTGAAAAGCAGTATCAGGGCGCCAATGAGAATGGCCAGTGTGGAAGTTTCGCCGATGGAACCCGGAATGAATCCAAAAAATAAATCAGCAGCGTCAGGAATTTTTTCGAAATTACCAACAAGTGCTTCTCCAAGCGGCGTGGCACCGGAATACGCATCGGCCTTTTCTGCGATCCAGACCTTATCTCCGGATATCTCGGATGGATAGGCAAAAAACAGGAAAGCCCTGGCCAGAAGCGCCGGATTAAGAATGTTCATCCCTGTCCCGCCAAATACCTCCTTGCCGATGATTACGGCAAAAGCAGTGGATACAGCCACCATCCACAGGGGCACATCAGGCGGCATGATCAGCGGTATAAGAATTCCGGATACCAGGAAGCCCTCATTGACTTCGTGACCCCGGATCTGGGCTACAATGAATTCGATGCCCAGCCCGGTCACATACGACACGATCAGGATGGGAAGAACCTTTCCCAATCCATACCAGAAATTTGCTCCGATGGATAAGCTTTCTCCCAGCGACTGAAAATGCTGGTATCCTACGTTCCAGATACCAAATAACAGGGGAGGGATCAATGCGATCACCACTGTGGCCATCGTCCGTTTCAGATCAATGGCATCCCTGATGTGGCACCCATTTGTTGTCACTTTATCAGGAACAAATAAGAAAGTCTCAAAGGCATCGAACGTTGAACTCAACTTTTCGAACCTTCCGCCTTTCTGGAACTGTGGTTTTACCTTATCAAGAAATCTTCGGAGTGATTTCATTAGCCTTGATTTATCAATTCAACCTGATCGTTAACTCATTTCCTGCCGGATGTAATCCAGGCCTTTTCTGACAATGGCCTGAATCTCCATCTTCGATGTATCGACGAATTCACAAAGTGCAAAATCTTCCTCGTCAACCTCATAGATGCCCAGTGCCTCCATTTGGTCAATGTCGTCAGCCAGAATGGCCTTGATCAGATGATTCGGGTAAATGTCCATCGGGAAAACCCGCTCAAACTGACCGGCCATCACCATTGCCCTTTCTGCCCCGTGCATGTTTGTGTCCAATCGAAACTTCTTACCCGGAGTCAACCAGGAGAAAAATGTCCGGCTTGTGCTGTATTTATGAAAGCCGGGCAATCCCCAACCTAGGAATTCGTGATACTTTCCTTCAGGGATCATGGTGATCTGGTGATCATAAAAACCAAGAAAACCATGCCTGTCAACGCTTTTACCGGTGAGTACATTGCCGGAAATGATGCGGGCATTGTCGGTCTGATCATCATCAGCAATGATCTCCTGAACGGAACTTCCCCTGACAATCCTGCAGTAGCAAGGATGAGTCACCATGGATCCGGTCAGGGCAATGATCCTTGTAGCGTCATATCGTCCGGTCTGAAATAATTGGCCTATGGTGACAAGATCCTGTGGATTCAGATACCATACGATTTCTCCCTTGTTGATCGGATCAACGTGGCAGATCTGAACCCCCACGTTACCGGATGGATGAGGCCCCGTAAAATAGTTGACCTCTATTCGGGAATTCCCTGACTGGTCGAACGCAAGCTTTGAATCAGGCCTCAAACCCAGGTAAATCTTGCCATCGGTTAACTTGGCCAGTGCAGCCAGTCCGGTTTGACATTCTCCCAGCCTGTCCTTCAGAATGAACCCATAATCTGGTGCCAGGGGCGCTGAGTCAAAACAGGAAATAAATATCGATTTTGGTGTCTGAAGAGGATTGGCAACGATGGAGAATGGCCTCTGGCGAATGACAGGCCAGATCCCGCTTCTGACCATTTTATCCTTTACTTCGTCCCTCGACAGGGTATTGGGATCAGCACTTCCGAAATTCTCATATTCCATCTCCCGGCTCCTCCGGATGCAGATCTCCTGGATCACCCGCCTTGCGCCACGTTTGATCTGTGTGACCTCGCCACTCACCGGGGAAGTAAATACGATTCGTTCATTGTTCTTATCGTGAAAAAGAACTGAACCTGCCTTTACCTGGTCTCCCTCCTGGACAGACAATTTTGGAATCACTCCATGAAAATCAGCTGGCTTCAGGGCAAAAAAATTGGATGTTTTCTCCGTGATCGTCTGGGAAGCCTCTCCCATCAATTTGATATCCAAACCCTTTCGGATCTTTATCGTTTTTGGCATACGAAAATGATTAAAAAAAACAAGCCGGTTTATCGTAAATCAAACGACGAAATTAAAGAATGTGCCAATAAATAAAGCAGATTGTTCATATATTTTTAAAAACTTCTGATCCCATTTTTTATTCAATCCGATCCACCCATTTTTCTAAATTTGCACGGTTATTGGTGACCGGATGCTCCATTATGACCCATTGCCTGCACTTCTGCCTGTGTTTCTCCTGGCTGATCCTTTCATTCATTTTCGGACAGCCTGTCCGTGCCCAGTTCCTCTCGGGCCCTGATTACTACAGCGAGTCTTATTTCCGTTTTGAAGACTATGTCTATCAGCCCTTCATCAGAACCGTACAGTTGTACAGGGCCGGATTTGAACTTTCCCCTGCCCTGATTCGGCTGAATTCCGGCGAAAAGCTTACCTGCACCTTCGATGACCTGGAGGGGGATGTTAAAGATTACCGCTACACCGTCATTCACTGCGGGGCAAACTGGCAGGCCAGCAATCTGGTCTATACCCAGTATATCTCCGGATATGAAGAAAATCCTGTAACTGACTTTCATTCATCTTATAATACGGTACAACCCTATACGAATTATCGTTTTATACTTCCCTCTGGCGATATGGAATTCCTGATCTCCGGCAATTATCTGTTAAAAGTGTTCCTCGCCGGGAGCAGCGAACCGGTTTTTACGCGCAGGTTCATGGTGATGGATCCGAAAGTCGGCATCGAGGCCAGGATCAGGCGCCCTGTGATCGTGGAAGACAGGGACACCCGGCAGAAAATCGATTTTTCCATTCTGGCAGAAAGGATTTCCATTGAGGATCCCTACCGCAGCCTTCACGTCATTTTGATGCAAAACAACCGCTGGGACAATGCTATTCGGGATCTGAAGCCACGGATGGTCATTGATGGCAAGCTCGATTATAACTACGAAGGAGAAAATGTATTTGATGGCGGAAATGAGTACCGCGACTTCGACATTAAAAGCCTCACCTACCGTTCGCCGAGAATACGATCAATAACGTTCGCAAACGACACGCATCGCATCGTCCTGTGGGAAGATGAGCCGAGGGTGCACCGTGTGTATCATACGGAGACGGATATTAACGGGCGGGTATACATCGGTTGTGAGGATGCCCGCGATGTGGATACGGAATGCGACTATGTCAAGGTCAGCTTCTTTCTGCACTATCCCTCGCCCTTAGAGAATGGAAGCCTGTATGTTTTTGGATCCCTGACGAGCAACCAATTTACCAAAGATGGCCTGTTGGTCTATGATCCTGTTAAAAAAGGCTATCGGACCGAAATGTACCTGAAACAGGGATTTTACAACTATCAGTACCTGTTCCTTGAAAACAAAAGTTTCCTTGGAGACGCTACATTTGTAGAGGGGAATCATTTTGAAACGATGAATGAGTACGTCATCCTGGTCTATTACCGTCAACCCGGATCCCTTTACGATGAGCTGATCGGCGTAACTATTCTCAATTCACCTTTCTGACCATTTACTCATACCTGAGCGATTGAATCGGATCCAGCCGGGCGGCTTTATTGGCGGGTACAAAACCGGAGAGCAGGGCAACGGCAAAACACAACAAAACACCCATCAGTATCCACGCCCAGGGGATAAAGAAATTGGAGCCAATCTGAGAGGCGATCACGTTACCGATGATGACTCCCAGAAGGATTCCCAAAATACCTCCAAGCTGGGCTATTACGATCGATTCAAGGAGGAACTGGGATCTGATCATATGCTTTTTTGCTCCGATAGCCTTCCGGATGCCGATTTCCTGGGTACGGTCCGTCACCGAGACGAGCATGATGTTCATCAGGCCTATGGCGGCGCCGAAAAGGGTGATGATCCCGATGATGGTGGCTGCCAGGCGCAGGTATTTGATATTATCGAAGAGCATTTCCGCAAGGCTGTCACTTTTGGTGATTTCAAAATTTGCTTCTTCCTGTACATTCAATCCTCTGATGATCCGGAATAAACCGGTTGCCTCGCCTTCGATCGTTTCCAGTGTGAGATTGCTGGCAGCCATCACATTGATGTTGAATGACCGGTTGGGCCTGGGGAAGCGCTGCCGAACGTTGTTAAGGGGAATCACGCAAATATTTTCACTGCTGAATCCAATGCTGGATCCTTTGGATTTGATAACACCAATCACCTTGTATTTCCCCGGGCCGATCGAAATTTCCTTTCCAATCGGATCTTCCTTGTTCTTAAATAGCTTGCTGACGATCCCCTGGCCTATGATCGCCACACTCGCACCATAAAACACATCATGTGCCGAAAGGTTTCGTCCTATTTCCACTTCATTTCCCGTCGTGATCAGGTAATTCTCATCTCCACCCACCACGTCAATGTTCGGATTTGTTTTGTTCGATTTGTACTTCACCGTGGCAACTCCTGTTGCCCATGCATACACCGAAACATGGGAGGGAATTTCAAACCTGTCCTGGAAAGCGATGGCTTCATCGTACGTAATCCGGGGATAAAACTTTTGTTTACCCCCGCCATGGAAAAACATCGACCGGTTTCGGATGGAGATTGTGTTGGCGCCCATGGCCGTAAAATTATCTTCAAGCCAGAATTTGATTGCGTCAATGGAAGTGAGAATGCCGACCAGTGCCATAATTCCAAAGGCGATGATCAGGATGGTCAATACCGAACGGACCATGTTGCTCTGAATGGATTTCAGTGAAATCCGCACATTTTCAACGATATTTGTTTTCATGGCCTGACTGTTAATCTCCTTTTTTTCCGAAGGCAAGGTCGCCTGCATCTCCAAGCCCGGGAACAAGATAAGCCTGTGCCGTCATCTCTTCATCAATGGCTCCGGTCCATAAGGTTATCTGCCCGGTAGCCAGGTTCTTTTTTAAGTGATTGATCCCCTCTGTGCTGGAGAGAACCGTGACAAGATGTGTATGATCCGGTTGTCCATAGGTTAGCAATTCCCTGTAACACAGTTCCATGGAATATCCGGTGGCCAACAGTGCATCCGACAGGATCAGTATTTCTCCGTCGAGGTTCGGGCTGGATGTATAATCAATGTGGATCTTAAAGTGTCCGTCTTTGTAAACTTTTCGGTAAACAGATATGAAAGCGCTGCCTGCCATGTCAAAAAAGTTCAGCAATCCTCCGTGCAGGGGTAAGCCTGCCCTGAGGATCGTTGCCAGGACAGGAGGATTTTTAAGGACCGGGATCTCTGCTGTTCCAAGCGGAGTCTCAACTTCCTTGGTGGCATAGTCGAGTGTTTTGCTGATTTCATAGGCAAAAACCTGCCCCATTCGCTCCAGGTTACGCCTGAACCGAAGTGAGTCGCGCTGGATTTCGGCATCCCTGATTTCGGCGATGAACTGGTTCATGATCGAACCTGAACTTCCGAGATTGTTTATTTTCATGGCATTAAAAATTGCAGGATCGGGATCCTGTGGATGAAATTCAACCGGACAATGATCTTCCGCTGTTACTGATGATCCTTGATCACATCAATGAGTTCCGGCAGGTCCATGCCAATTTTTCTCAGATGCTCAAGGGTTGGAACTCCGTTTTTGTTCCATCCTCTTCGCACATAAACAGCATCGAGTAACTTCTCATAGCGGTCTTCCCTGTACGATCTTAGAATGGCCAGCTTTTCCTCAGTCGACTTTCCATCCGGCTCGGTACCGATCAGTGTCTTGAGGTGCTTGTCGTAGCGCTCCGCACGTGATTCATATTCTTCCACCGTCACTGGTCCGGCAGCCCTGTAAGGCTGGGCATCATATTTCCTGGTGCCAAATCCTCTCCTGAGATTGAAGATCCGCTGAAAGTTATAGACCCGTTCCGACTGCCGGATAAGTTCTTGCTTATCAAAGGGTTTACCCGTAACAGCTTTATAAATGGTAACGTAATTGTCGACATGCTCGGGAACCTTGGCAGGTTCATCCGTTTCTGCGTTAGTGACCGGTTCTACATCATTCCAGGGCAACTTGCAAAGGCCGACCAGCCCGAACCAGGTCCGGAACATCGGGAAATAATGGAGTGCTTCGGCTTTATCTTCAAACGTGGGGATCTGATTGTTCACCATATCCATAAAGATCAGCCATGCCTCATCGTGCTGAGGTCCCTTGTTGGTCATGGCAAAACCTCCCTGTTGTGCGAGGGATTCCTTGGAAACATACTCCGAATACTCCAATCCTTTGTTCTCCATGCCAATATCCTGAAGAAATCCGGGATCACCCCACCCTTTTTCGATGAAAAGCTGCTTCATTTTTCTCACACCCATTCCCACGATCAGTCCGAAACCCTCACCGCGTGCCAGCTGGTGCATGGCTTCCAGCGACGCTTCTGCATTCCCGAAATTCAGTTCCAGCCCCCCTGTCCGCTCCTTGTTCAGGACACCGTTTTCGTAACATTCCATGGTAAAAGCCATCACGGTGCCCCAGGTGATGGTACAGATCCCGTAGGTATCGCAATAGAAATTGGCTTCAATGATATAATCCGGATCAAAGATGCCGCAATTTGATCCCAGCCCTCCTGCATTCTCATATTCAGGTCCATCCACCAGAACTTTCTGCCCCTTGTACGGTCCCGTTTTCAGGGTAAATTCATCCACCCCCTTGGAACAAGCCATATTGCATCCTATCCAGCAACCATCCGGGATACCCTGGGTGAATTTGGCCTTCCAAATATCGCCATGAATCCGGAACGCTTCAGAATGGCTTCCGAATTTGTAATTATGGACCGGCAACAGGTCGTAATCATTCATTATGTTCACCAGGTGAGCCGTTCCCTTTGTCCTCATTTCAGCCTGGCTGTCATCCAAATCCCGCATTTCTTTGTTGAAACGCAATCCCCGTTCGATGATCGCATTCAGATCCACCACATTGTTCAGATTGCCTTTCACACCGGGTATCTTTACGACCAGTGCCTTGATCCTCTTGTTACGGAAGACAGTTCCTATGCCTCCCCGGCCTGCCTGCTTAAGCCTTACCTTACCCCTTCGGGGATCATAAAAGCTGAAATTGAGCATCCCGATCAGGGAATGCCCCGCGGCAGCCCCGGTGGAAACCACACCGATGTTCCGCTTGTCCTTTTCATCATCAGCATACATCTCTGTAAGCTGCTCCGCAAGCAGATGACTGTCGATGGCTTCCAGCGGCGCTTCATTGATCTCAACATGATGATGAATGCCGTCGATAAAGATGATGACATCATTCTTTGCTTTCCCCTGAATTTCCAGTGCATCGAATCCTGAAAATTTTAAAAAGGGACCGAAAAATCCGCCCACATTGCTATCCATCACCGAATCGGTCTGGGGAGAAATGGAAACCACCAGTGATTTTCCGGTTCCGGAGTACTGGGTGATGCCACCAAGTGGTCCCGATGAGATAACGATCTCGTTTTCGGGATCATCCCATTTCGTATCCGGGCTCGTCGCATCCCAGAGCAACCGCAGTCCATACCCCTTGCCACCAATGAATTTTTCCTTCATCGGCGGAGGAACGTCCTTGGACAGGATCTCATTCCGGGATAGATTGACATACAGGATCTTGTCTGTATACCCCCTGTCGAGTGGTTTCCACTGATAATTCCAATCTTTCAACACTTTATGAGCTGATTTGATCGCAGAAAGTTCCATATAAGTTGATTTTTTTCGAATATGCGTTGTAAGACCTTGGATCGCAAAGGTAATAAATTAAAGCTGACTGGAAGGGAGATCGGGGGAATTATTGTTTGCTGATTCGGATTTGAAGTGTTGGTCATTCATGGCTATTCGTGGTTATTGTTGGTTATTGTTGGTTTATTGCGAAGGGATGGATGCATCTGCGATGGCAGAATAGTGTTATTTTTGCAGGAAACTCAATGAAGCGATGCCTTTGGATATGGCTGACCGATTGAAATCATCCACCGTAGGGATAGCAGGTTGCGGAGGACTGGGATCCAACTGTGCGGTTGCCCTGGCACGGGTTGGTGTCGGCCATCTGATCCTTGCGGATTTTGATGTGGTCGAACAAAGTAATCTCAACCGGCAGTATTACTTTTTGGATCAGGTCGGACAGTTAAAGGTGCTTGCTTTGAAAAATAACATCCTCCGTATCAATCCGCGCATCAGGACAGATACCTTTCCCGAGCGGCTCACTCCGGACCGGATTGTCGTCATTTTCGGGCAGTGCAATGTCCTGGTTGAGGCCTTTGACCTGAAAGAAATGAAGCTAATGATCGCTGAGACAGTGATGGAGCGGATACCAGGTATCCCTTTGGTGCTGGGCTCCGGTGTGGCAGGATGGGGTAAAAACGAGCTGCTGGCAACGCATCGTTCGGATAACCTGTACATTTGCGGGGATGAAACGACCGAAACCTCGGAAGAGGTTCCGCCCCTGGCCCCACGCGTAGGGATCGTGGCCAACATGCAGGCGAACGTCGTACTGGAGCTATTGCTTGGTACTGAATGGTAAATGGTAAATGGTCAATGGTCAATGGTCAACAGTCAACAGTCAACAGTCAATAAATGAGGATCACTTTAAACACTATCCCTGAAGAAATTGATGCGGAAGCATTAACGATTCGTGAATTGCTGGCCTATAAAAATTTCACGTTCCGGTTGCTTGTCATCAAGGTCAACGGAAAACTTGTGCGAAGGGAGGATTATGATACCGTAACGGTAAGAGACAGGGATCAGGTCACCGTGATGCACCTGGTCAGCGGGGGCTGAGAACCTCCGCCACAATAAAGGTGCTGCCCCCGACAAAGATGATATCGTGCTGATGTGCCCTCAGGCGTGCACTGGCAAGGGCTTTTCTTACCGACGAATATGCTTTCCCCTGAAGCCCCGCCCGGCGAGCCTCTTCAGCAAGCTGATGCGCATCCAGGGCGCGGGGAATGTCTGCTCTGCAGAAATAATACATTGCATCCCGTGGCAACAAGGATAGAACCTGCTGAATTTCCTTATCTGCAACCACCCCGAATACAAAATGCAACCGGTGGTGATCCAATGAAGCCAATTGATTGATCGTGTATTGAATCCCTTCGGGATTATGTCCCACATCGCAGATGATCAGGGGATTGCGGCCGATGATCTGCCATCTTCCCCTAAGGCCCGTATTCTGCAGGACGTTCCGGATCCCACGCTCCATGCAGCGCTTCGGAATAGTGAAGCCTGCTTCCTGCAGGATCTCGACCGACTGGATCACCGTAACCAGGTTCCTGACCTGATAGTATCCCTTGAGCGGGCTTTCAAGTGTCAGACCGTAGGGCAGGCCGTCCCGTAAAACATCAAAGCCATCCAGAATGGTTCCGGAGACATTGTCACGAGAGTTTACCAGTGAAAAATGCTGATCGGCAAACGTAATGGGTGCATTCCGTTCACTGGATACACGCAGAAATACACCGGTTGTTTCATTCTGGGTTTCTCCGATGACGACCGGAACATTCGCTTTAATGATCCCGGCTTTCTCTGCTGCAATTTTTTTCAGGGAATCCCCCAGAAAAGCCTGATGATCGTGGCCGATGTTGGTAATCACACTTAAAACCGGTGTCACCACATTGGTTGAATCAAGCCGTCCGCCCAGACCCGTTTCCAGTACAGCCAGATCGACCTTTTCCTCCCTGAAATAATCAAAGGCGAGTCCGACAGTCATTTCAAAGAAAGAAAGCCCGATGGAACCAAAAGCCTCTTTATAATTTGCAATGAAGGAAGTAACCTTATTTTTGGGGATCATTTCCCCGTTGATCCTGATTCGTTCCCTGAAATCCATAAGGTGCGGAGATGTATACAGGCCCACTTTTAAACCTGATTCCTGTAAAATGCTTGCGATCAGATGTGAAACGGATCCTTTTCCATTGGTGCCTGCAACGTGGACGGAAGGGAAGTCCTGATGGGGATTCAGGAGTAACCGGCAGAGGGCAAGGGTATTGTCAAGATCTGCCTTGTAGGCTGCAGCCCCGATCCGGTGAAACATAGGTAGCTGGCTGTAGAGGTACTGAAGGGTTTGATGATATCCTGGCAAGGTGGGAATGATTCAAACGTTAATTCATTTTTATGAAAATGTAGGTGACCGTGCCTGTCTGCAATTCGGGTGCGTCGGGCGAGGGAGAAAAAGTTGCCCTGAGGGCGGCGTTTTTTGCGTGGTTTCTCAGCGTTAGGTCAGCAATGGTGGTTCCCCTGGCCCCGGGCTCTGCTTTTGTGACCCTTCCGGTCCTGTCCACCCAGATGGTCACCACGATGCGGCCCTGTTCGTCTGACTGATAATCGGGTTTGGGCAGGTTTTTCGCCGTCCGTCCTGAAAGACTATAGGAAACCCCCCCTCCGGAGCCACCCATCCCATCATAATTGCCGGCACCCTTCACCCCATCGGGACGGCCCTGGTCACCCTCTGCTCCGGTAATCCCCTGATTTCCTGATGTAGAAGAAATTTTGGATGGTCCTTTATAAAGTGCATCAGGGTTCACAGCCTGCTCGGGCTCTGCAGGTTGCTGATCTGTTTTCTCCTGCTGGCGGTCATCAGGTAGCGGCTTAACCTGTTCTCTGGGCGTCTCGGTCTTCGGCTTGCTGACCGGGGTTTCTTCCACATCCTGGGTAAGCACCTCTTCTTCCGGTTGTGCCTCCGGAGGCGGTGGCTGCTCCAGGACCTGAGCCGGGGCTGTGATCTCCTCCGGTTGTATGAAGCCCATTCCCTGATCCGAATACCCCAGGTCGACCTCCACTCCCTCTTCACCGGGTAGAGGCAAAGGGGTTTTCAGTGCCATCAATAAAATGATGACGAGGAACAACGCGTGGTAAACGAGGGTTCCGGCAAGTCCCTTGATCTTTTCCGAATTCTCACTCATGCTGGCTTTTTGGCTGTGTGGCAAGAATAACCTTGTGTTTTGTATTGGTTAACCGGTTGACACTGTTCACTGCATCAATGACATTGACAATATATTGCACGGCTACGCTTTTATTGGCACGTAAAACAACGGAGGCATCCTGCTGTCCCTTCAGAGCGCCGGCGAGTTCCTGGCCCAGTGCCAGCTCCTCCACAGGCCGGCCATCAACGGAATAAGCCATCTGCTCATCAATGTAAACCGTCACGGTGGCCGGTTTGGCCATGGTTTTGCTATCGCTGCTGGGAAGGAGTAGCTTGATCGCATTGGGAGCGATCAATGTCGATGTGAGCATAAAAAAGATCAACAGCAGGAAAACCAGATCCGACATGGAAGCCATGCTGAATTCGACCCTGCGCTTATTTCTGATCTGTATCGCCATCCGCCTGAAAATTATCTTCCAATGATGTTTCTGTTGACTTTACTGCTTCGCCGGTTCATGCAAAAGATCCATGAACTCGGTGGCTCTTGCCTCCAGTATGAAGACCAGTTTTTCGATCCGGGCAACAAGCACATTATAGCCAATCAGGGCTATGATGCCGACAATCAATCCTGCAACGGTGGTAATCATTGCCTGGTAAATGCCTGTCGACAGTAATTGAATGTCAATGTTGTTTCCCGCCATCGACATGTCATAGAATGCCCTGACCATGCCAAGAACGGTGCCCAAAAAGCCAATCATGGGTGCAACGGCGGCAATGGTGGCAAGCCCGGCAATGTTCTTTTCAAGCCTGGCCACTTCCAGCTTGCCAACATTTTCGATGGCTGCATTGATGTCATTCAGGGGTTTTCCCAGACGGGCAAGACCTTTTTCGATCATCCTGGCAATGGGGGTTGTGTAACTTTTGCACAAGGCATTAGCAGAATCCAGACGTCCGTTATGAACAAAATCACGGATGTTGTTCATAAAATTCCGGTCATCCTTTGATGCGCGGTCAATGACGATGAATCGTTCAATAAAAATATAGATGGCAATAAAGGATAACAGGATGATCGGTAACATCAGCCAACCGCCCTTAAGCGTCAGCTCCCAGAGTGAAAGCCGTATCACATTCTGCTGGGATGAGAGTACAACTTCCTCCATGCCCCGGGTTCCCTGAACAATTTGCAACAAGATGCCTGTCATATGGTTAAGGTTTTATGAAGTCAAAGGTACTGTGAATCATGACCTTTCAAATCAGCCGAATGTTCATTTTTTAACAGTCGGATGTTAATACTAACTCCGTTTTGCCTGAAAAAGTATGATCATCCCTTTATTGGATTTGGAATTTATGGTAAATAAACGGCTCCTCCGCAGGAATCTTCCCCGGCACCCGTGACCGAACTCAGGCAGTTTTTTTCTTCACGCAGCCGCAGAATCCCCAGAAAGGCAAAAATAAGCGCCTCCTTGTACTGAACGGTCCGGTCATCGGGAATGACAATGGGGTTGACTGTCCGGGACCGGATAAGATCAAGGAGGAAGGTATTGTAGACTCCGCCGCCGGTGGCGATGATCCTGTGACTGACATCCTGATCCAGGATCCCGGAGATTTGAACGGAGGCATGTTCGGTATAGGTGCGCATCAGATCCGCGATTGGAAGATCACAGTGATCGACCAGAGGGCTGATATTCATCGAAACCCACTCTCTTCCAAGCGATTTAGGAAATGCCAGGTCATAAAATCCCAGCCTGTTCAGCGCATCAAGCAGTTGTTCATTCAGGTTGCCCGACCGTGCCAGGGTACCACCCGGATCGTAGGGGTATCCCAGCTTTGAAGCAAGTGCGTTCAACACAAAGTTCACTGCAACGATATCCCCTGCCATCCTTCTGCCATCTTTCCGAAAACTGATGTTGGCAAATCCGCCAAGATTCAGGCAATAGAAATATGAGCCAAACAAAAGCTGATCACCGGCAGGGACCAGGGGGGCACCCTGGCCTCCTTTTGCAACATCGGTGGTTCGGAAATCACACACCACCGGTATTCCGGTTTCAGCTGCAAGTGCTGCACCACTTCCAATCTGCAGGGTCATCTTCTTTTCAGGCTGATGAAAAATCGTATGCCCGTGGGATGCGATCAGTACGGGTTCGGCTTGCGTCCTGTTGATGAAATCCTTCACGAGCGAACCCAGGTAATGACCGTACGAAGTATGCAACAGGCTCAGGGATAAAGCATCGAACTCGTGAGCTCCTTTCAGGGGGTTCACCCATTCCTCCGGATAAGAATACGTCAGAGCATCCAGTATCTCAAACGACCATTGGCCGTCATTTTCAATAAACCGGCACAATGCGACATCCACCCCATCCAGTGAGGTGCCCGACATCATTCCTATGGCTGTGTAGTGATTCATCGCTAAAAAAGACCGATCAGTGTTTCCAGACCCATGGCCCGTGATCCCTTGAGCAGAACCAACCTGTTTCTTACGGGATGTTTTTCAAGATAGGAGCGTGCTTCCGAATGGCTATTGAAAACGCGGAAGCCGGGCGGAACGGATACCGATGCGAAGTGCTCCCCGATAAGAATTCCTTTTTGCAGGTTCAGCCTGAGGATGAGATCAATGATATGGTGGTGTTCCGACAGACTCTCAGGTCCCAGTTCAAGCATATCTCCGAGGACTACCCATTTTTCCGGACCGGGCAGGCTGGCAAAATTGGTCAGGGCAGCCTCCATGCTGGAAGGATTGGCGTTATAGGCGTCAAGGATGACACGGTTATGCGGTGTATCGATCAGCTGTGAACGCATGTTGCCCGGGTGATACTGTTCGATGGCCTGGATGATCCTGGCGGTATCGACATTGAAAAGCCTTCCGGCTGTAAAGGCAGCCAGGATGTTTTCCAGGTTATACCTGCCGGTCAGATGCGTCCGGATCTGGCAGGTCTCTTCCAGGGCTGAATCAGATAGTTCGACCGTCAGAAAAGGATCGGCCGATATGCAGCGACCTGTGATGGCTGCCGGATGGCTTATACCGTAAGTAACCCGCCGGATGGATCCGGAAAGGGACATCAACAGTTCATTGTCCGCATTGACAAACAAAGTGCCGCCATTCTCTCCTATAAAATCGTATAATTCACGCTTGGCTCTGACAACGCCCTCAAAGCCGCCAAAGCCTTCCAGGTGTGCACGGCCGATATTGGTAATGATGCCCAGCTCAGGCCGTGCAATCCGGCAAAGGGTGCTGATCTCTCCGGGATGATTGGCTCCCATCTCAACAACCGCCATCTCGGTGTGTTCTGCAATGGAGAGAACGGTAAGGGGTACACCGATATGGTTATTCAAATTACCAGGTGTGGCTACCAGATTGAACTTTTTCGACAGGACTGCATGGCACAGTTCCTTGGTGGTTGTTTTGCCATTTGTGCCTGTAATGGCCAGTACAGGGATCTGAAAATGAGAACGGTGAAAACCGGCAAGTTCCTGCAGGGCTGCCAGGGAGTCCTTTACCAGAATGAAACGGTCATTTTGGACTACAGTCGGATCGTCAACCACCGCAAAGGCACAGCCTCGATCCAAAGCCTCACGGGCAAAAGCATTGCCGTCAAAAGAAGGTCCTCTTAGCGCAAAAAATACGGCACCTTTCACACTCTTTCGGCTGTCGGTACAAATGAAAGGATGCTTAATAAAAACCGTATAGATATCCTGAACACGCATAGCAGAAAAACAACACCCCATCCGGAATGATCAGGATGGGGTGCAATCATTCCTATTCCATTGCTTCCTTAATTTTCCCTGAACGATGATCCCATCTTGGTCATGGCACATCGGAATCCGATGTTGTTGGCTGACTGATCCTGATCAAGGTAACGCCTTACGGAGGGGCTGAGGTAATAGGCGGGATCCCTCCACGAACCTCCTTTGTAAACCCTTGACTTATCACTGATCAGGGATGTATTGCCGTAATCGTACATAAGCTGGGTTGTATTGGTTTCAGCTGGCTCGGATGTCCAGTCCGAGGCTATGGTGGAAGAAAAATCGCCATCTTTGTAATTGATATTGTCTGCTTTCCGGTAGTTTTTCCTTCCGGCGGCTTCTTCGGGTGTGATCTCCCTGTATTTAAGCCTGCCAAGACTATCCTTGGGTGCCAGGAAGCCATCCTCATCGGTTTGCTTCACGGTGAAAACGTTGCCCCTGAAAGGCTGCAGGTCGGCAACATCCTGGAAGGTAAGGGGCCGGTAGACGTCGAGAACCCATTCGGCCACATTCCCTGACATATTGTAGAGTCCATAATCGTTTGGCCAGTAAGAAATGACATCAGTCGGGATAAGCGCACCATCGTTCAGGCTGCCTGCCACACCCATGTAATCACCTCTTCCCCTTTTGAAGTTGGCAATGAAATTACCATAATATTTCTTTTCGTCGGTTCTGACATAATTGCCGTTCCAGGGATAGGCTTTCCGTTCAACAATGCGTTCATTCATCGTATTGCCAATCAGTCCGTAAGCTGCATACTCCCATTCTGCCTCTGTGGGAAGCCTGTATTCAGGAAGCAGGATTCCGTCTTCAAAGCGTACCGACCGGCCATCGGGATTCCCATTGGGGCTGAGGTCAGGCAGGTTTTTATTGACAAGCCCCTGGTATTGCCCTGCCAGATAAGCCTCCGTATTGAAGTTATTCTCATTCCTCTGATCAGGATCCGGTTGCAGGATGCCTTTTTTGATGAGCAACATTTCATTGACACGATCGGTTCTCCAGACACAATAGTCATTCGCCTGGACCCAGCTGACACCGACAACAGGATAATTGGCATACGATGGGTGGCGCAGATAGGTGGTGACAAATGGTTCGTTGAAAGCCATGCGGTCACGCCAGACAAGAGTATCCGGCAGCGCTTTTCTCAGCACCTCAGGATAATCGGCGCCAAAAACCCTTCCCAGCCAGTAAAGGTATTCCAGATAATCCACATTGGCCACTTCCGTTTCGTCCATGTAAAATGAATTGATGGTAACCCTTCTGGGAACATTGTCCCAGTCAAACAACACATCCTGCTGTGTGGACCCCATAACGAAACTACCTCCCTCGATGTAGACCAAGCCTGGTCCGGTAATCTGTTGGATCTCCTCAGTTACCTCAAATCCACCCCACTTGGGATCATTGTATGTCCAACCTGTGGTGTTGGATACTTCCTTTTTCGAGCCACACCCGGAAAAAGTAATCAGAAGAGCGGCTGCGCATATAGTACTTAAAAAATAATGTTGCCTGATCATTTTATTGAACTTTATTTGAACTTCTTTATAACTAAAAATTAGGTGATTCTATTGCCTTGATCCTTCTTTTTTTGTAATCCTCCTTGTAAATGCAGAATTCCCAACGGAAAGAAACTTCATGGGATCCACCCGAACTGATACCGATCTTGGATAGTGTATAGTCGAAGCTATACCCGATCTGGTACGAAGGTTGTCTGAAACCCAGCAGAATGATCACCGCATCAGGATTCTCAAAATTATGCCTGAACCATAAACCCGCTACGAATGGGCTGATGCTGGCATACAATCCAGCGTTTAACTGATGAAATTCTCCCTGCTGCATGTAAAGAACGTTGGGAGAAAGCGCTATGTCATCCTCTTCAACCTCCCCAAACCTTCCGTTGGAGAGATTGAACTCGGTACCGGCGTGGGCTGTGAACTTCCTGTAAAGCTTGCTGTCAGAGGGCTGATTGAATCCGTTTTCAGGTTCTGCCAGGTGATGTACAGCAAGGCCTCCATAAACGATATCCCTGTACCCCGCATAGACTCCGGCTGAAAAATCCACGAAACCCACTGATTTTGATTCATAAAAACTGGGATCACTATAACCGGGATTGACCGATCCATCATTTGGATTGATGGCACCTCCGAAGACCAGCTTGTCAATGTCCACCTTCATCTGCTGATACGTAACCTGGGCGCCGAAATCAATCCGAAGATCCTCAGATGCCTGCAGCTTGAAGGAATATAAGCCACTGGCCATCAAGGCAGATATCGCTCCGTCCCCCTGGCGGTCAGCGGTGAACATGACGCCATATCCGCTCTGGATCTTTTCAAGAAACTGATCATAGGCAACGTGATAGGTCACATACCCCTTTGGAATGGCCGGCCACTGATTGCGGTAATTCAACGTCAACCGCCCACAATACGTCGATCCGGCCATGGCCGGATTTAAATACATTGGACTTGCATAAAACTGGGAAAATGCTGGATCCTGTCCGGAAACAGAAAGGGACAGCATGCAGGTAGTCAAGAGGATAAACACGAACAATTTCCCTGGCATTCCTACTTTTTCTAAAACGGGTACAATATTACAAATATTTTTTGATTGATTCCTCAGGATATTGACTATAATTAAACTTACACCAGGGCATTTTATTGTACACGTCCCACCTTTCAAAACATTTCCGTACGTGATGCAAACTTTTTGTTCATAAAAATGTTATTTCAACAGGCAATATCCTTTTAAAATCTGCGCTTTGAAGATTAAGAGGCAACGTTTATCCTCTCTCAGGCATCTATTATGGATTCATGTTCAGATTTAATCCGATATTTGCATATTAAGACTACAGGGATGAAAACTAAACTTTTCATCATTTTTTTCTCACTCGGCTTGCTCTGCAGCACGGGAACGGCTCAGACCCTTTCCCGTAGGCTGGAGGGATTCAGAATTGGCAGAATTGACTACACTGCAACTGATTCCATTTACTTCATCGGATTTGAAGGAGCCATCTATCAGGCCGAAAATGGACAATTGCCTGTATATTCTGAACGGTTAGACTGGGATCCCTTATGGCAAAATCCGGAAGTCAGGCTCACCAAAATGATCTTCGACCGTTTCGACGAACTCAGTCAGGAACGGATACCCGACCTGGAAAACATTGGCGATGCGATCACCGTTACATCCCGGATAGCCTATGAGAAGAAAAAGCCCTGCCTTTCCTTTTCATTTGTACCCATCAGGAAGGATCCTTTGCTGGGTGGCTTCGAAAAGCTGGTATCCTTCGAGATTGAAATCACTACAAATCCTTTGTCAGCTCCTGTCCGGCAAGCAAACCGCCGGGTCTACAGTCCTTCATCCCTGATGGCCGATGGTGCCTGGTACAAGATTGCCATTAAAGAAACAGGGATGTACAGGATCACCTCCCAGCAGTTGTCGGAAATGGGGATTCCGGTGTCTTCGATCGATCCCCGAAATGTACGCTTATTCGGATATGGTGGACGAATGCTGCCCGAAAACAGCGGGGACTCAAGGTACGATGATATGCTTGAAAACAGCATCTATGTTTCCGGCGAAGAAGATGGCCGGTTCGATCCTCAGGACTACATACTCTTTTACGGTGAAGGGCCGGTGACCTGGAAATACAATTATTACAGTGAAAATTTCGAGCATACCAATCACCTGTACGCCGATGAAAGCTATTATTTCATTACCTGTGATTTAGGCCCGGGAAAAAGGATCTCACCTGTCGAAAGCACTACGGAGCCGGCGACCGACCAGGTCAATTCCTTCAATGACTATGCGTCCCACGAGGTTGATAACGTTAACCTGATCAAATCAGGACGGGAATGGCTTGGAGAGGTCTTCGATGTGGTCACGGAGTATCCGTTTTTGTTTGAGTTTGCCAACATCGATAAAAGCACACCTGTAAAAATCAAGACAAGCCTTGTAGCCAGATCAACGGTCAGCAGCTCTTTTCGCGTTCAGGCCGCCGATGAGGTCCGGGTCGTTTCGATATCCCCTGTCCTGTCTTCCTACAATAGCCTCTATGCAAGGGGAGCGGTAACGACCATGGAATTCCTGCCCTCGATGCCTCAGGTCAACATCACATTGAAATACACCAAAACGACGGCTGCATCGGTTGGCTGGTTGAATTACCTGGAAGTGAATGCAAGAAGGATGCTCCAGTTCACCGGTGATCAGCTGTTGTTCAGGGATGCGCGTTCCTCCGGACCGGGTAAAATAGCTGAATTTACGCTCTCCAATGCTTCTGCTGCGGTTACGGTCTGGGATGTCACCAACCGGGCTGATGTAAGAGCGGTCCAGCCCAAGATGAGCGGCAGCGATCTTGTCTTCAGGCTCCGCACGGATTCAATCAGGGAATTCGTCGCTTTTTCAGGTAACGTTTTTCCCGCGGTTTCCTTTATACAAAAAGTTGACAATCAAGACCTTCATTCCACCGGAACGTATGATTACATCATCATTGCCCCGGAAGTATTCCTGGAACCTGCCGGGCGCCTGGCACAGTTCCACAGGGACCATAACGGCCTCAGTGCAGTCGTTGTGCCCCTCGCCAGGGTCTATAACGAGTTTTCATCCGGGATGCAGGACATCACGGCAATCCGTGACTTCGTCAAGATGATCTACGACCGGGCAGGAGAAGGGAACGGGCCAAAGTATCTTCTCCTGTTCGGCGACGGTTCCTATGACAACAAAGACCGTTTAAGCGGTAACACCAACCTGATCCCCACCTATCAGTCGGTTGAATCCTTCAGTCCGGTCATTTCGTATGTTACCGATGATTACTTCGGATGCCTCGACGATGGAGAAGGCACGGGTGAGAACGACATGCTCGACATCGGAGTCGGGAGGTTACCCGTTGCCACCCTCAATGAAGCGAATGTGGCCGTTGACAAAATCATCCATTATGCAGCTTCTTCATCAAAAGTCATGGGCGATTGGAGAAATGTCGTCTGTTTTGTCGCCGATGATGAGGACAGCAATATCCACATTGACGATGCAGACAACCTGGCTGATTATCTGGACACAACCTATCCTGTGCTTAACGTGACCAAGATCTATCTTGACTCCTATGTCCAGGCTTCGACTCCGGGCGGACAGCGCTATCCCGATGTAAATCAAGCCATCAATGACCAGGTGGGAAAGGGAGCCCTCATCGTCAATTATACAGGTCACGGCGGTGAAGTGGGATGGGCTCACGAAAGGGTGCTGGAGTTGGCAGACATCAACAGCTGGACAAACTATGACCGCATGCCGGTATTTGTGACAGCTACCTGTGAATTCAGCCGGTTTGATGACCCTGGCCGGACATCGGCCGGGGAATGGGTATTCCTGAATCCTGGCGGAGGGGGACTGGCCTTATTTACAACGACAAGGGCCACCTTTGGAAGTCCTAATTATACACTGAACAAAAGTTTCTATGTTTACGCTTTCCAGAAAATACAAGGCCGGTTCCCAACCATGGGAGATATCATTCTTTATTCCAAGCGTCAGAGTGGTTCCGACAACAATGGCAGAAAATTCGTACTGCTGGGCGATCCAGCTCAGCGCCTCGCCTACCCTGAATACACGATCGTTGCAACAGCCATAAACTCGGTTCCCACAGGCAGCCAGCCTGATACCATCCACGCGTTATCCTCCGTTACGGTTACTGGAGAAGTCAGGGAAACTTCCGGAAAAATCGCAACCGGATTCAATGGGACACTCAACACAACGGTGTTTGACAAATCCCAAACCGTCCAGACACTTGCCAATGACGGTGGCAACCCCTATGGCTATGCGATCCAAAAAAGCATCCTTTACAAAGGAAAGTCTGAAGTGATGAACGGTGAGTTCAGCCTGACATTCATTGTGCCAAAGGATATTGCCTACAGGTACGATTTTGGAAAGATCAGCTTTTATGCCGAAGATGGGACCGTTGATGCCAACGGCCATTACAACAACCTGATCATCGGTGGATTTGATGACCAGGCAACGGATGATCTGACCGGACCCACGATCAACCTGTTCATGAATAATGTCTACTTCAGGGACGGTGGCATCACCGACGAAAATCCCGTCCTGCTTGCCCTGGTAACGGATGAAAGTGGCATCAACACCGTCGGAAATGGCATCGGACACGATATTATTGCTGTAATGGACGAAAACAACGATGAACTGAAAGTGCTCAATGATTATTACCGGGCTGACCTGAACACGTATCAAAGCGGGGTGATCACCTATCCTTATTTCAACCTGCCGGAAGGCAAACATCAGATCAGACTGAAGGTTTGGGATGCTTTCAATAATTCATCAGAAGCGATCATTCATTTCGTCGTAAAAAACGGAGAAAATATGACCCTGGAAGATCCGCTGAACTATCCCAATCCATTCAGTGACAAAACCTGGTTCACCTATGAGTTGAACCATCACAGTGAAAAAATGGAGGTCGATATTTTGATTTTCAACACCATCGGACAAATGGTACGTTCAATTTCCAGGGTGGTTGATGCGAATGGCTACCGGCCCGAACCCATTGAGTGGGATGGCCGTGACCAGAATGGCGCTTTATTGTGCGGAGGCTTGTATGTCTACCGGATCAGGGTCAGGGCTGAGAACGGAGCCGCTTCGGAAAACTCAAATAAGCTCGTCATCATCCGGTGATTGTATGAAAATGAATCATGGACAGTATGGCTAAGAGATACCTCGGTCGGATTGCTTTTGTGTTCCTGATCCTGATTACGTCAGGTTTTGTGGTCAGGGAATCAGGAACACGATGGCAGATTGTATGGACAGGATTTCACGAATATCCGGTCGGCAATAATTTATCCTATAAAACGGTTGACTTTGAAGGAGCAGTGATGGAGCCTTCCCTTCATGGTCATCTTCCGCTTTTTTCCGGAATCATTCCCCTGAGTCACTGGTATGATACAGTTTATGTTCAGATAAAGGATGTTTTAACTGAACCGGCGGATCCCTCCGAGATAAAGCAGATTGAAGGTTTTGAAACCATTTCCGGGGAATGGCAGATCAAAAGCAGGATCATAACCCTTGACCATCAACCCCATGCAGCACTGACGATCCTGCCTTTCGTGAAACTTCCGGGTACGGAAGTCTATCATCGTTTGAAGTCCTTTTCCATTGACCTTAAATACGGTGAAATCCGAACTGCAGCGCCAGCTCAAAGGTCTGTTCCGGCATTTCGGCAAAACTCCATTTTAAGCAGCGGTACCTGGTTCAAACTGGGCGTCACTTCCTCAGGGATCCATCAGGTTTCGTATGACGACCTTGTGGCTTACGGTTTGGATCCTGCTTTGATCGATCCCAGGAACATCAGGATTTACGGCAACGGACCGGGAATGTTGCCTGAGCCAAATGCAATGCCCAGATACGATGACCTGCTGGAGAATGCTGTTCTGGTTACCGGGGGAGAAGACGGATCACTCGATCCCGGGGATAATCTGCTATTTTATGGAGAGTCACAGGTCACCTGGAAATACAATCCTTTCAGGATGACCTTTGAACATTCCACGAACCTGTATACGGATACCACTTATTATTTTCTGAACCCTGATCTGGGTCCAGGCAAACGGATCAGTCATATTCTGCCGACCGATTCGATACCAACAGACACGGTCACGACTTTCCATAATTATGCTGTATTTGAGGAGGATCTGACCAACCTGATCAAATCAGGGAAAGACTGGTATGGCAAAAAATTCGACATGCAGGACTCCGTACAGGCATTTACCTTCGCTTTTCCGGATTTCAATCCCAAAATGCCGGTCGGCATTAAAATGCTGGTCGCAGCCAAGTCAACTGTCAATTCTGACTTTCTGGTCTACAATGGCGATGAAATTGTCTCAAAAGCGACAGTGACCGGCATTCAGGCGACCTCCACTACGGTTTATGCGCGGAAAAGCGTGGATAATGGCTCGTTCAATGCCGGCAGTGGCCTTTTTGATCTCAGAGTGGTGTACAGGGCTCCCACCACAACATCCTTTGGCTGGCTCAACTTTATTGAGATCAATGTTGTTCAGGATTTGACCTACAGGGGTAAGCAGCTCCCCTTCCGAAATGCCACTGCTGTCGGAAGAAACCGCGTGGCAGAATTCACACTGGCCGGGGCCGGTCCGGATATCAGGGTCTGGGATGTAACCGATCCCAGGAACATTGGCCAGGTACAGACAACATCCGCAGAAAACCAGCTCCGGTTCCGGTTGCCAGTCGATTCCCTCAGGCAATTCATTGCCTTTAACGGTTCTGACTATTTAAAACCGTCTTCTGTACAAAAAATCGAAAACCAGAATCTTCACGGTTTACAAGCCGCTGACATCATCATGATCTGCCCTCCTCTTTTGCTGGATCATGCTCATCAGCTGGCTGCCATCCATCAAGGCCGGGATCAGTTCTCTTCCCTGATCGTCACTCCCGGACTGATCTACAATGAATACGCTTCAGGCGCCAAAGACATCACCGCCCTGCGCGATTTTGTACGCATGCTTTACCTGAATGCTCCGGAAAACAGCAGGCCGCGTTATCTTTTGCTTTTCGGGGACGGCTCTTTTGATCCCAAGGAGCGCATAGCAAAAGGATCGGACCTCATCCCGACGTTTCAATCTGCCGAATCGCTCATCATGACTTCATCCTTCGTAACGGATGACTACTACGGGCTCCTGGATGAGGAAGAAGGCAGTGATGCCCACGGAATACTTGACATCGGCATCGGAAGGTTCCCCATCAGTACCAGGGAAGAAGCGGATCATATTCTGCACAAGATCGAATTTTACCTCAACCATAAAGAGCAGGTTCTTGGCGACTGGCGTAATTTCATCTGTTTTCTGGCGGATGATGAAGACATCAACATGCACATCAACCAGGCCGAGGAACTGGCCTCATTTGTGGATAGTGCCTATAATCAGTACAATATCGACAAAATCTATTTTGATGCCTTTCCTCAGATCGCTTCACCCAGCGGTCCGCGCTACCCGGGTGCGACCGAGGCGTTGAACAAGCGGATTGAAGAAGGTGCACTTATCATCAATTACACCGGTCACGGAGGGGAAACCGGCTGGGCAGCCGAACGGGTATTGGAAACTTCAGATATTAACAGCTGGACCAACATTGACCGGCTGCCCTTGTTCTTAACTGCCACCTGTGAGTTCAGCCGGTTCGATGATTTTGAACGAACAGCAGCCGGAGAGCTGGTATTCCTTAACAATAACGGAGGGGCCATCGCCCTGATCACCACCACGCGCCTGGCATTTGCCCAGTCGAATTTTATCCTGAACACCCGTTTCTACCAGTATGTCTTTGAAAAGATTGATGGAAAATACCCAAGGATTGGTGATCTGATCAGGTTATCAAAAAGCTTTCCCGAAAATAATAACGTCCGCAATATCGTGCTGCTGGGTGATCCCGCACTTCAGCTTGCTTATCCCCGGTATCACGTCAGGACAAACCAGATCAATACATCCCTGATCGGTGCTCCCCTTAAGGCAGATACCATCCGGGCATTGTCCACAGTTACGGTCAGCGGTGATATCCGTGACGAGGCAGGCAACCTTGTTTCGGATTTCAAGGGCGATCTTTTTCCCGTGGTCTACGACAAGCCATCGGAGATCCATACCCTGGTGAACGATCCGCGAAGCAGGCCCACAGGATTTTCAATTCAGCTGGATGAGCTCTTCAGGGGAAATGTCACAGTCAATGAAGGAGCTTTTACCTTCACTTTTATGGTACCCAAGGACATCACGATGAACTTTGGCACGGGCAGGATCAGTTATTACGCCATGGACAGCATTGTGGATGCCAGCGGTTATTATGAAGATTTTATCATCGGCGGATCAGACAACACAAGCACTGTGGATACCCAGGGTCCCGACATCCGGCTTTTCCTGAATGATCCCGTGTTCGCCCCGGGAGATTATGTTGGTTCCCAGCCGGTCCTGATCGCTGATCTTTACGACCAGAGTGGGATCAACGTACTGGGTAACGGAATAGGCCACGACTTGACCGCTGTTCTGGACAATGCGTCTGAAGAGATTATCCTGCTGAATGAACATTTTAAGTTTGAGAAGGACTCCTATCAGCAGGGGAACATTACCTATGTACTACCGGGCCTGGGAAAAGGTTATCACGTGCTTTCACTTAAAGCGTGGGACCTGCAGAATAATTCGTCAACGGTCAGCATTGATTTTTATGTATCGGACAGCATTGACCTGCAGGTACAACAGGTGATCAACTATCCCAACCCCTTCAGGGACGTCACTTATTTTTCCTTTGTTCACAACCAGTTCAACGAAATCCTGAATGCAGAGGTCTGGATCTATGCCGTCGATGGCAGCCTGATCAGCAAGATCGGCCCCATGCAGATCACGACCGACGAATACAAGGCATCCACACTCCTCTGGGATGGTAGAACCGGCAGCGGGTCAAGAGTGAAACCCGGTGTGTACATCTATTACCTGGTCATTGACAACAATAAAAGCTCCTTGAACCGGTTATCCGGAAAACTTATTGTTCTCGACTGAGCAATAACCGCGATAATTATAACGTTTGAAACGAATTAATTTATATCTTTGCCGTCGCAAAATTCTAATCACTTTATGCAGCACACTAGACTGAAAATCAGTTTGATCGGTATGGCAGGATTCCTTATTCTCCCTTTTTGGGCGGGAGCTCAGGAGTATATATATACCGGTCAGGAATTAAATACCATAACCACTGCTGTTCCCTTTTTATTGATAGCACCTGACGCACGTTCGGGTGGCATGGGTGATGCGGGCGTGACCAGTACCCCGGATGCGTCGTCCATGCATTTTAATCCGGCCAAATATGCTTTCATTGAAAAAGACATGGGATTCGCCATTTCTTACAGTCCCTGGCTGAGAGCGCTGGTGAGTGATATCAACCTGGCATACCTGGCCGGCTACAAACGCATCGACGACAAACAGACCATTGGAGCCACCCTGCTGTATTTTTCACTGGGTGATATCACCTTTACGGATATCGTCGGGGAAGTGATCGGCAACTACAAACCCAACGAATTCAGCATTGATGCCACCTATGCCCGTAAGCTGGGTCCAACCTGGTCGGGTGCCGTATCAGCCCGGTACATCTATTCCAACCTGACCCAGGGGATACCGGTTGCAGGGGCCTCCACCCACGCCGGTCATTCTGTTGCCACCGATGTAGCATTCTATTACAAAAAAGAAATCAACCTGAAAAACCTGGATAAATCCTGGATCAACCTTGGATTCAACATTTCCAACATCGGTGCAAAGATCTCCTACAGTGAAAGCAATACGGAAAAGGATTTCATTCCGACCAACCTCCGGTTCGGCCCGTCATTGACGATGGATTTCAATGAATATAACCGGTTTACCTTCATGGTTGACGTAAATAAGCTTCTGGTACCTACGCCTCCTATCTATGATTCGGTGGATGGTACGACCATCATTGCAGGAATGGACCCGGAAGTTGGTGTGGTTACAGGCATCGTTCACTCGTTCTATGATGCACCAGGCGGATTTGAGGAAGAAATCAGGGAATTCAGCTTCTGTCTGGGCACCGAATACTGGTACGATCAACAATTTGCCATCCGTGCAGGGTTCTTTTATGAAGATAAAACCAAAGGCAACAGGAAATTCTTTACCCTGGGTGCCGGTTTACGGTACAACGTCTTTGGCCTGGATTTCTCCTATCTGATTCCCACTGACCAGAAAAATCCACTGGAAAACACACTTCGCTTCACGCTTTCGTTCGACTTTGATGCTTTTTCCAGAAAAACGGATGAAGAATTCATCACCGAGTGATTACCGCACAGGTTTTGGCTATGACATACACCGGCTTACCGGGGGTCGTGCACTGATCCTGGGCGGCACGTTGATTCCCCATCCGAAAGGCAGTGAAGGTCATTCCGACGCTGATGTGCTGATCCATGCCATCTGCGATGCTCTCCTGGGAGCTGCCGGCCTGCGCGACATTGGTTACCATTTTCCTGACACAGCCCCTGAATTCAAAGGGATCGACAGTAAAATCCTTCTCAGGCGTACCCTGGAACTTGTCCGTGAACAAGGCTATCAGCTGGTCAACCTTGATGCGACCATTGTCCTGGAAAAGCCAAAACTGCAACCGCACATCCCTGCAATGAAAACGGTTCTGGCTGAAATCCTGGGAACTGAAGAGAAAAACATAGCGATCAAAGCCAAAACGAACGAAGGCCTGGGCCCCATCGGCCACGAAGAAGCCGTCGCCGCCTTCGCTATCGCCTCGCTCTTCCACCGCCACACTTCCTGATCCCCCTCCTCCCACTTCCACCCCCCCAAAAACTCTCCCCCTCCCCAATTATACCTTATGCCTTTATGCCTTTGTG
>DAOQWY010000025.1 GCA_035342335.1 Bacteroidales bacterium | reverse complement strand
CGCTGGGCGTGTCGTTCGTCTGCGCCGTGCCGCTCACCGGCGTATCCTCATCCGTCGTATTTATATCATCCACCGCCACAGGCTGGTCATCCACCGGATCGATCGTGATGGTCACCGTCGCCTCATCGCAGTCACCGTCCACGTCACACACCTGGTAGGTGAACACATCCGTACCGTTGTAGTTAGGATCCGGCGTGTAGGTATAACTCCCGTCGGGGTTCATCGTCACCTCCCCGTGAAGAGCTCCCCCGTCTTCGCCTACCAGCGTCCAGACGTTCCCGCCATCACCGCTGGGCGTGTCGTTCGTCTGCGCCGTGCCGCTCACCGGCGTATCCTCATCCGTGGCATTGACATCATCGTTCGCTATCGGCCAATCATTAACCTCCACCGACTCTTCCAGATCATCGCCAACCGTCGTCGGGTCAGGTTGGTCGCTGGTGGCAGCAGTCGTCGTGTTGGTTATGGTGTTCCCTCCCTGCCCCACATTAACCGTCCCTTCAATGGTTAGCGTAGCACTGGCAGATAAGGCTAAGTTGCCAACAGTCCAAACACCGTTACCTGAATTATAGGTTCCTTGCGTTACAGTCCCATTATTTACCGTCGGAGTCAGACCATCTGGGATAAGATCAGTCAGGGTAACATTATTGGCCTGGGCAGGACCGTTGTTGGTTACAGTAATGGTAAAAGTGACAATGTCCCCTTCATTCGGAGTCGGATCTCCACTGGCCAGCGTTTTAAGGGTTACCAGATCCGCCTGTGATGTAATCTCCACACGGTAATCCTCCACTTCCCCTGTCGGCGCAAAGCCGGTGTACGTCAGGTTGGGCTTTGTTGACCAGCGGAAACGAGCAAAGGTGTAACCGGTAACGGCATCTGCAGGGACGCTGACATTAAACTGGATCGTACCCGTCGCGGGACTGCCATCGCCGGTACCGTTGTCCATTACATCTGCAGCAATGTGTTCGCCGTCATCCGCCCAGTTGTTATTCGCGTTCCAGTCGATCCAGGCACTTAATTTTCCACCGGCTCCGTTGACCACAACCGTTATGGTCTGCGTCTGGCCGGGAATTAAATACGTGGGAAAAGTCACGCCATCTTCATCATCGGGAATTGTTCCAAGACCGTCATCGCCATCAATACCACTGAAACCGGCATTGGCCGAAGGCTGACCGTCGGATTCCCCGTCAACGGTGGTGCCTATGCTGAAATTGGGCACGATCCCATGGTTGGCACCGTCGTTAATGAGTAGTGTAGGATAAATGATCGTTGCCAGATTGTCGGGCGCGTCCCCGAAATCACACTGCAACAGCTGAAACTGCCTGTTGCTGGCCTCGCTGATGCCACATTCGTTCTCAACCTGCACACTCAGCGTGTACAGCGTGTTGGGAGCCGCATCCGACCAGTCAATGGAAACAATATGATCGTTGGGAGGGGTACCCGGAGTGAGAACCGGGCCATCAGGAGATATGGACCAGTAATAGGCAATGGCTTCCGGATCCCGGTAGACCTCAACCGTGTAATTCGTTTCATAGACATAAACCGTGTCGGGAACGATCTCGGCCCCAAAGCCGTCACTGAACTCGGAGGTGGAAAAACAGGTGCCATCCACCAAGGTGGCGGTGGTGGTAATGTACGAGCCGAACGTGACTCCTTTCGGCAAAGAAACATCAAACAAAGCATTGCCGCTGCCATCTGTTGTCACGGTCGTTGTCCCCAGGTAGGTCTGTCCTTCGCCGTTGCCTGTCGGATCCAGCCCGGGATTGGAAAAGAATTCGATGACGATGTTGGAGTTGCTATTGGTGTTGATCGTCCCTGTAACGTTTGTATAACTCGAAATATTCGAAACAACCGTTGTCAGCACCGGGAAATTCTGGAATCCGTTCACACCGCTGTCCGGATCAACGAGATCATTTTCGGTCACCCCTCCCGGTTCATAATTTCCATAGGAATGGTCGTCCAGGTCAATGCCCAGCATGCCGTTGTTGAAGATGGAGTTGCCGGAGATCCTGTTGCAGATGCTGGTAGGATCCTCATCCCTTAAATTGATCCCGGCCCAGCCGTTGTTTACGATTACGTTACCTTCGCCGGGACTGGTCCCTCCGATGGTATTATAAGAAATAGCATCCCGGAGTGAAATGCCGCTGTGAACGTTTCCCAGGTTTTCGGTACCAGTGGCCCCCGTGCCAATAAAATTGCCGATGATGGTATTGTAAGTAAAATTGTCAACATCGGAGAAGATCCCACACCGGCCGAGATCTCCTGTTATGTCGGTTCCGTTGGCCGAGATGATGTTACGGGAACAGGCCGTGGTACCGCCGATCAGACAGTAATCGTTAAATTCGTATAGATAGATGCCATTGTCTCCGTTCCCCAAGGGGAGTGTTCCGCTTTTTTCGGTACCTATATAATTCCCTTGTATGGTGATATAATCAACTCCATCATCGATATATATACCATTGCCAAGGTTCCCGGAAATCACGTTGCGTTTGTCGGGTGAAGTCCCTCCAATGGTGATATGGGAAGAGTTGGTCTTAATTTCGATCCCTTCCCACTGGCCTCCTGCAGCAAGGGTGCCGGTAATATCCGTACCGATGTAGTTGCCCTCGATGCTTGAATTTGTGACCCCATAGGTGGCAATTCCTCCGTAAAACCAGTTGTTTATGACCAGGCCCCTGATCACGCAATTTTCAAGCAGGGGATTGATTCCCCCTCCGTTATCCAGGGTGAACCCCCGTTTCATCTCGGAACACTGGAGGCCGCTGATCTCAATTTTAAGCTGTGCATCCGTGTTGTCGGGCATGCAGGTGGTATTTGGCTGAGCGCCGGGCTGTGTGTACCCATCGATTACCACCGGGTCGGTAATAATGGGCAATCCTGAATAAGGCTGTATGCTCCAGTAATCCCTTGAAGCCACATACCCCGCATCGGAGGCGGGGATGTTAAAATGGATGTAATCCAGTCCCGGATGGGCGTTGGCGTCGAGGATCGCCTGCCGGAGTGAACCGGGTACCATATTGGATTCGTCGTCATAGCAGTTTGTGACGACATGAATATTTGCAGCTGCGCCAAACATATAATAATCGCTGAATTCAGAGGTGTTGTTGGACACATCGGTGGCAGTGGCCGTTACATACCAGCCATCCGGGATCAGCCCTGGAGCCGTGAAGTTGAAGGGACCTGCATTCCCGGAACCATCGGTGGTCACGGATGTGCTTCCCAGGTACACCTTACCCTGGCCGTAACTTTGATAGTCATCATCATTGAAATAGATATTCGGGCTCCAGTAAAAATCAATAGTGAAACTGGCACTGGGGGTGCTGTTTAGAGTAGCAGTTATATCCGTGTTGAGCCCAGAATGAGTGATCCCGGTAATGACCGGAAAGTTCTGAAGACGGTTAGCTCCGTTATCGGAATCATTGATGTCATTTTCCGACCTTCCTCCCCCCAATGAAATTCCCAGGCCCTGGTTGTCGAAAATGCTGTTGCCGGCTATAAGATTATTGTAACCATTGCCTGAATCATACCATAAATAAACACCATGATCCTGGTTTCCTGCAATGATGTTGCCATCGCCTACAGCTCTTCCGCCAATGGTGATATTGTTCGAGTAATCCAGGTCTATCCCGCCGTAGGCATTGCCCAAAACCGGGTTGCCAAGGATATCCGTTCCGATTTTATTACCACGGATCATGACATAATTACTTCCTAATAATACGATACCAAAACCGTCTGTCATTCCGGATATCAGGTTGTCCGGACCGATGGTCGAATTGGAAAGGTGATCAAAATAAAGTCCTTCTTTATCTGAAGGATATCCGGCCGGAATAAGTGAGCTCATGCCTGAGATATCCGTCCCCACTTTATTCCCGGTCATCGTAAGGCCGCTGCAGTATTCTCCATACATTTGCTGATACCGGTTTCCGCTGATCAGGTTATCGCTGATCGTCACCGTTGTGCAGGTATTCATCTGAATACCCTTGTCATTCACGGAGCCAAATCCTGCAAGCGTTCCCGTTCTGTCGGCTCCGATGATATTCCCCCTTATGCTGATACTGGTACAAGGTGTTGCTGACGGGACGTTGTCACCGTAATTGAATGTAATATTGTCACCGCAGTTGGCGATCACGTTTCGTTCCTGAAGAGTGGTTCCTCCAATCAGGACCTGGGACGTATTGTTAAGATCAATGGCGCGGTTGCAGGCAAAATCTTCATTACCGCCCTGTCCTGTACAATTCCACCCGATGATGTTCCCCTGGATGGTCAGGTTTTGGCATCCATTCAATGGCGTTCCGTCGTCATCTGCTAAGATAGCTTCCTGGTAGGTGCCGGCGATGACATTCCCGCTGCCGGTCCCTGCTCCGCCGATGAGGGTTGTACCGCAGGCTTCAAGATAAATTCCGTTTCCATAGTTTGTGCTGTTATCCGCCCATAATCCTGCAGCATTCAACCCGATATGACAGGTTTGAACCGTGTTGTTTTCAGAACCGACAAATGAGATGCAATATTGATTCATGCGGTTCACGGCTAAACCCCGGATTGTGCAACCATCGGACGTGATCCAAAAGCCGTCCTTGTTCCAGTCCATCGGATCCGATACATCCAAACCCCGTATCTCAATCTTGATCGTATGCGGCGTGCCGGCCATCAGGTTGCCGGCCGAAGCGCCCGGCTGCGTCAGTCCGTCAATAGTTACGGCATCGGTGATCTCCGGGAGATTATCTTCCAGGGTGATAATCCAGACACCACCAGTATAATTCGGATCTGAGCCCGGGATATTGAAAAAAATGTTATCGGCGCCTGCATTGCCGTTAGCATTCAGGATGGCCTGCCCGAGCGAGCCCGGACCGCTGTCGCTGGTCGTAGTGACTTGAAAGTCGTCAGCCATGGCCGGAAAGTACATTAAGATACCGCAGGTCATCAAACTTAGTAAAGCCTTTTTCATACGTTTCCTGATTTGTATGTTTAACTCACACCCTTTGCAAACAGCAGCCGGTTGTGAACATTTTCCAATCCTATTTTATATCGTTTGCTCATCCAGATGGATGATATTTTTTATTCGGGTTTGAACACCGGTTTAGGCAATATATTCTGTATCTCAATGGCCAGGCAGGCAGTTTTGCCGGGACAGCCTGCAAAGCTCACCTCCACGCAAACATTACCGCTGGTGCTCCCTGCATTCATGGTGATGGTCGTCGTACCCTGACCCACCGTGATCGTTGATCCCAGGGGCACGGTCCAGGTATAGCCAGTCGCTCCCGTCACTGGCGGAATTGAGAATGTGTAACCCTCATCAGCAGCACAATAGACCGTCTGTCCGGCCTCAATGGGGCCCGGTGTTCCCAGACCGGTCACCTGTGTGGTCGCCGTGCTTGTATTGTTAGCGGAATTCCCTTCGGCGGTAGTACTTGCAACTGTTGAGGTGTTGGACAGCGTTCCGTCAGGTGTGTCGCAGCTGACGGTTCCGCGGATCATGAAACTGAAGCTGCTGCCGGAAGCCAGCGAACCGTAGGAGTAAGATCCCTGCCATATATCCCAGCTGGTTCCTCCATCAAGGCTGATCTGCGGACTAAGCACAGATGCTGGAACAACATCAGCAACGGTAACTGACTGCGCCTGAGAAGGACCATAGTTGGTCACCGTTAAGGCATACGTCAATGCGCCTCCTGCAGTGACCGGATCCGGTAAGTCGGTCTTGACAATGGCCAGGTCAGCGCAGTCATCCACAGTGACATTGAAGGAGCACGTAACAGCATTACCTGCAGCATCAGTCACCTGGAACGTATTGATCGTGGTTCCCGGAAGGAATGTGCTGCCACTGGGCAGACCGGCGATCTGCTCTGTGGTGGCTCCGGGACAGTTGTCGGTACCTACGGGAGCCGTATAATTGACCACTGCACCGCATACACCCGGATCATTCGGAACATTCATATCAGCCGGACAGGTGATCGCAGGATCCTCATTGTCGTTTACGGTCACCGTAAAACTGCACGACGCTGCTTGTCCGCAGCCATCTGTAATGGTCCAGATGACGGTCGTCGTTCCTTTGCTAAAAACATATCCTGCCAGTGTACCGGTTCCGTTCAGGTTGTTGACCACACTCAAGATACCGCAATTGTCGGTAGCTGTTAACGGATTGAATTCCGTTCCGGACGCTGTATAGATGCAGGCTCCCGGATTTGTGCTGCGGACCTGGTCGGCCGGACAGGTGATCTGCGGAAATATACCGTCAATGATGACGATAGTCTGCGTGCCGGTGCTTGAATTCCCGCACTGATCCGTAACAGTAAAGGTTCTCAGGATGGTTCCGGTGCCGTTGCAGCCGGGCCCGGTTTGCCACTGATCGGAATAGGTCCAGTTCTGGTTGGTGCCCCCGCAATTGCCGACAATATTCGAAGGCTGACCGGTATTGGATGGATCTGTCGATTGCTCACAGGAAATGGTCACAGCAGGAGGTGCATCGAATGTGGCCGGCGTATCATCGTAAACCGTAATGACCTGCTGGCAGGTGGCTGCATTCCCGCAGGCATCGGTTGCCCGGTAGGTACGGGTAAGGGTGTACCGGTTAGCGCACGTCTGGTCGGAAATTTCATCAATCACCCAGTTCACGATCACCGTGCCTCCGCAATTATCGGTAGCCGTCACAGCGGAAGTATTGACATCAGGAATATCCCGGGTACATTCCACCGAAACATCAGAAGGACAGCTGATCGTTGGTGGGGTGTTATCATAAACTGTAATGACCTGCGTGCAGGAAGATGAATTAGTGCTGCCATCCGTGGCTGTCCAGATGCGATTGATGGTGTAATTGTTCTGACAACTGCCTGCCACCGTCTGGTCGGTATGGGAAATGGTTATCGCCCCGGCAGCCGTGCAGTTATCGGTGGCAGTGGCGGTACCCGTGCTGGTTGGGCTTGTTGAAGCTTCACAGCTCACTGAAATAGTTGCCGGACAGATTATGGAAGGCGGGGTCTGGTCAATAACAGGGATCGGCCCTGAGATTGAAGTGTTATTATCCAAATTGGGATCAGGTGTCGATGAGGTAACGTGGGCAGTGTTCGTTATCGGTTCACAATTGGTAACATCAACATTGGCCCTGACCTTGATCCCGGTAGTCATATTAAAGGCAAGATCACCCAATATAAAAGTATTATCGGCAGGCCAGTTGGTCCAGGTAGTCCCATTATCAGTGGAATACTGGACAGTATTTAAACCGGTTGGAAGTGCATCCGTTGAGATTACGGCTACCGCATTGCTTGGACCGAGATTCCTGATTTCTATATCCCAGGTTATGGTCCCGCCGGCAACCACGGGAGAGGTCGTAACGGTTTTTATTATCCTCAGATCGGCAGAAACAGTAACAGGAGTCGAAGTGCTGGATGAATTGTTACCGGGAACTGGATCGGGTACATCGTTGCTGTTCACACTGGCAGTATTCGGTACGTTCGTGGTGACCCCCGGCAGTACGGTTCCTCTGATTAAAATCGTCACCGAAGAACCGTGATTTAATGATGCTACGGGATAAGAGCCACTCCATACTATCCAGGTGGACCCACCATCGTCAGAGTATTCTGCATTTGAAATATATGAGGAATTGATGTTATCGGTGATGGTTACATTGGTCGCATCAAAGTTGTTGTCATTGTTTGTAGCCGTTATGGAATAGCTTATCTGGGTCCCGGCAGTGACAGAAGCAGGGTCGGTCTTAACAATGGACAGATCAGCTTCCTTGTTTAACGTCGTACTGACGGATGCTGTATTGTTATCAATATCCGGATCAGGTGTAGTGGATGAAACAGAGGCAGTATTTATCAGTGGTGAAACAGCCAGGTCGGTGACCATTCCCTGAAGTTGAAACGTATAAGTGGAATTGACTGTCAACGTTCCGATATTCAACGGGCTGGTCCAGGGGTTCCAGTTGGTACCGCCGTCCGTAGAGTATTCAGGATTAGAGATATAGATTGTATTTATAACATCGGCTACAGATACGGATAAGGCATCGCTGGGGCCGTTGTTGACAACTGTAATAGTATAATTTATTAAATGATTCTTTTTTACCGGGGAAGTGTTGCAGATTTTAGTGATCGCCATATCGGCTGAAGTTGTCACCGGCGAAGTGACCGTACTGGAATTATTGCTGGTGTTGTTATCGTTTGTCGAATTTACGGTTGCTGTATTGACTAAATTACCTGTTAAACTGCTTGGCACCGTTCCTTTTAAATAAATAACTGTAGTACCGCCGGCATTTAAAGTACCAATTATGTGTGGGCTGATCCATGGATTCCAAACCACATTGTCGGTTGAAAACTGCATGTTGCTCAGCGACGCATTCACATCGGCAACCTCGACATTCAGGGCAGTGCTCGGCCCCGCATTGGTCACTGTGATGGAATAATATACCATCTGCCCGGCAACAACCGGCGATGTTGTACAGGTTTTCACAATGGATACATCTGCATTCCCGGATTGAATGGTCTCACTGTCACTTGTTGTATAATCCTGGCCGTTGTACGAATAATTCGCAGTTGCGATGTTGTAAATGCTTCCGGCTGAAAGATCCGAAGTTAGTACAGTATAAGTTGTTGTAAATGTCTGGGATGCTCCCGGTGCAAGGGTCGCGATCGTCTCATTCATACCTGTTAATGGGTCCGTAACAGTTATACCATTCAGTGCAGCCGTGCCTGTATTGGTCACCACTATATGGTAAGTAATCACATCATCTGTCGCATTGTAGGTTGTAGCCGAAGTGTTACCATTCACTGAGTACAGTGTTTTAACGATCGTGAGACAAACATTCTCGATCGTCACTGAGGCTGTCACCGAACACAATTTTGCATCAGTGATCGTAACGGTATACGTTCCGGCTGCAAGGTTTGATGCGGTGGTCGTGCTTTGCACAGGGGTGGTATTCCAGGAATAGGAATAGGGCCCAAAACCGGCTGATTCATCGGGTGTTACCGCTACCGTTGCGGTTCCGTTATGGAGACCGCAGGATTCGTGAGTCGTATTCGCTGCAGTAATTTCTGCGGAAATCTGGGATATGTAAATTGTCAGCAGACCCTCGTCCGTTAAGCCAGCCGGATCCTCAACCAGATAGGTGATGGTCAATGTCCCGGTATAACCAGGAGTCGGGGTAAACGTAAAGGAACCATTGTAGGATGGATCCCAGGCGATGGTGCCCTGCTGGTCAGTTGGTCCGTTCAGGGGCAGGAATTCCAGCTCAGACAGGGTGTTGTCGCCGTCATAATCATTGCTGGCCACAGACCCCGTAACCACTGTACCCGAGCAGGTGATAAAATAATCATCAAGTGCAACCGGTGCCGAGCAGCTGGGCATGATGACCGTTCCGCTTCCATCGTCGGTGCACCCATTGGCATCGGTAACGGTTACTGAATAAGTGCCGGCATCCAGGCCCGTAATGTAGCTCGTAGTGGCACCTGTTGACCAAAGATAGGAATAGGGGCCTGTTCCGCCTGTTATCTCTGCATATGCTGAACCATCCGCAGCCAGGCAACTCCGGTCATAGGGGGTGACTGTAACGACAAGGGTGGGTGCTGAACTGACTGTGATATCGCTTAACGTCGCAGAACATCCATCCGCATCGGTCACTGTCACACTGTATGTTCCAGCAGCAAGTCCAGACGGATCCTGGTTGGTAAAACCGTTTGACCATACGTACGAGAAAGGTGATATTCCATTGACAACCGTGAGGTCTATTGATCCTGTATTGCCACCACATGCAGAAGCATCCACGGTCGTTGCATAAAGCTCTATCTCAGCAGAAGGTTCGGTGATCGTGACACTTCCGTTGACAGTGCAACCCTTGGTATCGGTTACAACGACTGAATAAGATCCTGCAATCAGGCCGGAGGCTGTTGGTAAGGTTGATCCATTGGACCATAAATAACTGAAGGGCAAGGTTCCGCCAGTGGGACTTGCCGTTGCGCTTCCATCATTGCCTCCCTTGCAGGTCACATCTTCATGTGAAAGGGTGAGTACAAGCAATGGAGGTTCACTGATGGTTATTCCTGAAAGAACGGCAGTGCAAAGATTGACATCCGTTACAGTGACGGAATAGGCGCCGGCAATCAGCCCCGTGATATCTTCAGTGGTAGCAGCATTCGACCATAAATACGTATAGGGAGCGACGCCACCGGTCACGGTAAGATCGATGCTGCCATCGGATCCGCCATAACACGAAATATTGGAATGGGTTTCTGACAGGGCAACAGCCGCAGGCTGGGTGATGGTATATGTGGCAGAAGCCGTGCAGTTAGATGCATCATATACCGTAACGTGGTAACTCCCGGCAAGGAGACCTGTCCTGTCCTCGAAATCATTTGTACCGGAAATGTCATCCCAGTCGTACGTGTAAACGCCTGTTCCTCCGCTTGCGGTAATATTTATCTCACCTGTGGATCCGCCATAGCATAAGATATTGGTAACTACCCCGGTTACGACAACACCTGAGGGTTCATTAACTGTGGCACTGGCCACTGCCGTACATCCCTTGCTGTCGGTCACGGTCACAGAATAAGTGCCCGCACCGACACCCGTAAGATCCGGTGAAGTGGCACCATTTGACCAGAGGTAGGTATACGATGGAGTCCCTCCACTGACTGATGAAGCAATGCTACCAGTGGCTGCTCCGTAACATGTAGCATCGGCGGCAGAAGCTGAAGCACTGAGCAACGGTGGCTCCGTAATCGTAAATGAAGCGGTCGCCTGGCAGCCATGACCATCCGTGACGATGATACTGTACGTACCTGCGGCCAGCCCCGTCAGATCCTGTGTGTTCATGCCATTCGACCAGGAATAGAAATACATCGGAGTCCCACCGGTTACAGTCAAATCAATGGCACCTCCGTTACTGCCATAACAGCTGACATATGTTGGTATACCAGAAACTGCAAGCGCATCCGGCTGTGTGATCTCAATATTCTCTATTTCAAGGATACAACCGTTATAATCGGTAATGATCACAGTGTAAAATCCTGCCGGAAGATTAGAAATATCTTTTGAGGTCGCAGAGAAGACTCCGGGCCCTGACCATGAATATATATAAGGATCGGTTCCGCCGGTTACATTTAAAATAATTTGTCCATCTGAAGCGCCATTACAGCTGACATGCGTAATGATTTGCGCTGCTGACAATCCGGCAACCGGCTGTGTGACCGTAATGGTCAGGTTTGCCGTACATCCCTTGTTATCCAGCACAGTCACAACATATGTTCCGGCATATAATCCGGTCAGGTGATTGGTATTGCTTCCAAAAGGACTTCCATCCTTTGTCCAGGAATAGCTGTAAGGAGATGTCCCTCCTGAAACCAGTGCGGTTATAGAAGCACCACCTCCACCATAACAGCTCACATTGGTATGGACCTCATCAATCACAAGGGAAGCCGGTTGTTGAATCGTAACCGATGCAGCCCCTTTGCAACCATTCTTATCCGTAACCACCACGCTGTACTCTCCTGCTGAAAGTCCTGCAATATCCTCTGTCGTGGCTCCGTTGGACCATAGATACGTATAAGGTGTCTGGGCTGGAGATTGTGTGACAGTAAGATCAATGGATCCATTCGAATCGCCGTAACAGGATAGATCATTGGTCGCCGGTGAGGCAACCGGCCCGTCCAGATCAAAAACAGAATAGGTTTCTTCAGTGGAGCACAGTGTGACGATATCTGTAACCAAAACAGTATAATTCCCGGCAGGGATGCTGGTCAGATCCTGGGTGGTGGCTCCATTGTTCCAGTCATAGGAATAACTTCCGGATCCACCTGACGGATTAAGATCGATCGAACCGATGGGTTGACCACAGGCAGCAGGACTGATCACCGTTCCAGTAAGAACAGGCGGAGCCCCAACGCTTACACTTACGTTTGCAGTGGCGGTGCAACCATCCTCATTCGTCACGGTAACCGTGTAAATGCCATTGTTGTTCAGGGCAGTTGCGTTAAAAATGATGGGATTTGCACTGGAAGAGGTAAATCCGCTGGGACCGGTCCAGTAATAACTGACACCACCACTGGCAAAAAGCTCCAGTGCACCCCCTTCGCATACAGGACTGGCTGAGGCTGTAGCTATAGCTTCATGAACATACACGTCCCTGCAAATCTGAGACGTCGTTCCGCAAATATTGTGTGCGACAACACACACCTGATAAGTTCCCGGTGTCACATCACTCCAGTTGATAACTATCGAAGGAGTGCCCTGCCCCGATACGATCACTGCTCCTGGGGGAACAGTCCAAATATAGGAATCATTTTCAGGATCAGGGTACACCGAAAATACACTGGCGGCATCTGAGCGGCATACATCGTACCCTATACAATCTACCGGAGTACTCAAAATGTGAGGACCGGAGACAATGGTACATCCGTTGGCATCTGTGACGGTGACGGAATAGGTTCCCGGCAGCAATCCGGTACGGTCCTCAGGATTGCTCGTTCCCGGCAGATCACTCCAATCGCAGGTATAGGGTGTTGTGCCACCGCTTACAACCAAGGTTATGCTTCCGTCAATGTAACATGTTGGTTGAATGACGGTTGGAATCAGCGAAAGAGAGGCAGCCGGTTCAGTTATGGTCACACTCAGGGTGACCGGGCCGCAATTGTTGAGATCTTTGGTATAAAGAGTATACGGACCTGCCGCCAATCCGGTAAAAGTACCTGAAGCATAATAATTAGTTCCGTTGATACTGTAAGAATAGGGCACAGTTCCGCCATTTCCGGCGATAGTGATGCTTCCGGTGCTCTGCCCGTTACAGCTCACATCTGTTTTGGCAACGAGTGAAATAGATAGTGCTGTCGGCTGGGTCACAGTAACAGTATTGGTGGTAACTGTACAGGGTCCGGGGTTTGGACTTGCGTCCCGGACAGTCACCGTGTAGGTGCCTGCACCTGCGGTAAAGGTATTGCCGGACTGGTAAGGACCACCGTTAAGGCTGTACTGAAGGGTTCCGGTACCGCCGCTGGCGGAAACGGTGAGGGTGGTGGTTCCGCCATTGCAGAGAACAGGATTGGGGCTGGCAGCCAGACTTGCCGTGATCGTGGGATAATTGGCAATTGTAAATGCAGTGGCTGGGCTGTAACAACTGTTAGTGGCATCCTCGAAAGCTGCATAATAGATACCGGCCGGCACAGCCGAAGGTGTGGCCACCTTGTTTCCTAAGGTGGCCGGTGTGGCCGTATGCCATGTAACATTCATACTGGCAGGTGTATTACAGGGATTATGCTGGGTTAAATTGTAGGTCGTCCCCTCACAGATCTGATAAAAGGTTGATATAGTATTCTGAGGACTGATGATCAGCACTGCGGTGTTGTTGGCTGTTTCAGGATCAGGTTGATTGCCGGTGATGGTGGCGATGTTTTTATAGTCATTACCGCACAATACTGTCGCATCAATGGTCAAAGTTGCACTTGCTCCATTGGCGAGGCTGCCAATGCTCCAGGTAACCGTCTGATTGCCGCTGTTATAGGAAGCTGTTCCCGTAGCAGTGCTATGGGAAACATACTGAAAACCGTTTGGTAAAACATCGCTGGCAGTAACACCTGTAGCCGCATCCGGTCCGTTGTTCGTTGCTGTAAGAGTGAATGTAACCGTTGAACCCAGAACAGGTGTAGTGGGAGTGGAAGACTTTGTGATTTGAATATCGCTTGCGGCTAAGGGTTTAATAGAAACCCCGCTCATTGACCAGTCATCTTTTATCAGTGTCCACGATAAGGATGTATTAGCGGAACCAGGCTTTGTACAACCAGCCCCTGTACATTCGGAAGCAGTATTAACGTTCCACCGTTGCGTTTGCCCTGTAGTATTGTTGACATTCTGATTTTGTACTGAAACCACGTTAAACACCAGCTCGCTGCTGGCTGAAGTGACATTAAGCGTTGCATTGGTGCTGTTCCCGACATTCGATGCATAGGTGCCCAAAGGAGTCGTCTGGTTGACTCCGGTAAAGGTCATGACTCCCACAACGGCTCCTTTGCCGACAGTCCCGCTGAAGGATACCACTACGCTGGCCGTTCCGGAGGCAGGAGCTATAAGCCTGTATATGGCCGTTTTTGCATTTCCGTTGGATGTCTGTGCACCAACTAATGTCAAGGCAGTTCCACCATAGGTTACACCCGTAACGGTACGGTCCCTGCTCGAAATCCCGACAAGCATTAACCTGTCGGATCCTGCTCCTGTTGTATGGCTGACCGTTATGGAGGATCCAGCGGTTGCAGAGCCAGAACTTGTGGCATCTACCGATACTTGAGACCACAGATTACCCGCAGTAGTGACCAGGAATAGCACTAAAAGCGAGATAAAGCCGAGTTTCCGGATAAAGGATAATGCTTTGATACGATCAATCCTGGTGGTCGGGTTGGGGTATGTATTCTTCATAACTGTACTTTTTACAGCGTGGTTTTTTGTGAAAATCTGCATGTCAATTATTAAACAATGGTGCTGTGCCGCCCGCCTGGCATGGCGTTATGCTGACAGTTGCACTGTTATTTCCCGGAGTATTGTCAACTACATCTCCTGTAATGGTGGCGGTATTACTATACGATCCGCTTGCATTGACCACTGCGTTGATAGTTAATGTAGCGGATGTGCTTGCATTCAGAGTGCCAATATCCCAGACCCCGGTTCCTCCAGTATAAGTTCCCGTGGCGGTCGAATGGGATACATACGTGTAACCTACAGGCAGCAAATCATTGACAGCTACATTCTGTGCAGTGCCAGGTCCGGTATTCGTTGCTGTCAAGGTGAACGTGATGGTTTGGCCAACATAAGGAGTCGGATTGTTAACCGTTTTAGTGATTTGGAGGTCGGCAATGGGAGTCGACTTAATGGAAACGGCACTCATCGACCAGTCTTCATTATTGGTTACTTCTCTTGTCCATGTCATAGTTACCGGTGATGAAGTTCCTGGTTTGGTACTACCTCCGCCTCGCATTTCATCACCACTGTTAATATACCATCGCTGTGTTTGTCCAATGCCTGGTCCTGTGAGGTTTCGGTTTCGGAAAGCCACCACATCATACATAAGTTCATTAGTACCTGACGCAATGTTTGTCAGAGTAGGATCACCTGAAGTACCCGAACTCGATGCATACGTATTTAACGGTGTATTTTGATCAACCCCTGTGAATGTCATGACACCAACAATTCCACCTTTATCAAAATTATTTGTTGTAGTGACAACGACATCAAATGTTCCATTGGGTGGATTAACCATAGAAAAAATATGGGTGCGGGCATTATTGGAACTTATTTGCTCACCTACCAAGGATAGAGGATCATCGTTATAAGTAACCGAAATAACACCATTTTCTCTGTCAGATACTCCAACAAGCATTAATCTGTCAGTACCGGAACCCGTAGTATGTGAAACAGTAATGGTCGTAACGTTCGTGCTGGCTGATCCACTACTGGTATTATCCACGGTCACCTGTGCAAACAGTGACTGAGTCGTAAGATGTAAAAACATTACGGTCAATGCTGGTGTGATAAAGTGCATAAACCCTGTTTTCAGGCGAGCAGTTTTGGTCAGATCGGTTATCTTTTGAGCCATTGTCTTCATAACTGGTGTTATTTCGTAGTGTTACCTATTCTTTGAGGGAGATATTAATGGTTGATGCCTGTCGGCGGTATCGGATTGGGATTCATGTAATTCAGACTTTCAGAAGTGGTGATGGAACATCCGCTGGCATCGGTGACAGTCACTGAATAGGCGCCTGCCTGTAATCCGGTGCGGTCTTCCGGATCGCTGGCGCCTGGAAGATCGCTCCAATCAATCGTATATGGAGCGGTGCCCCCAGTAACGGTAAGATCAATTGTGCCATCGGCATTCACCGGAGGATCGGCAGATGGAGGGCAGGTTGGGTGAGTTATAGTTAAATTCAGCACAAGTGCAGGTGGTTGAGTAATTTCTATGCTTAAAGTTGCTGTACAAAGCTTGTTGTCCGTTACAGTTACATTGTAGGTTCCTGCCGCAAGTCCATTGAGGTCTTCAGTGCTGGCACCGTAGGCAGGTGTGCCGGTTTTGGTCCAGCTATGGGTGTAAGGACCTGTACCTCCGCTTACGGTTAAGTCAATGGAGCCTGTCGATGCCCCGTAGCACAACACATTTACATGGGTTTCACCGAGGATCAGGGCAGTAGCCGGTTCGCTGACAAGGATGCTTTCATAGGTCTGTGTGCAGCTGTTCGCATCGGTCACGGTCACCGAATAGGTTCCCGGAGCAAGACCCGTGCGGTTCTGAGAAGAATTTCCATCATTCCAGAGAAAAGTATAGGGTGAAGTTCCTCCGGAAACAGACAGGTTGATGATTCCATTATTCTCACCATAACAGGTTACATTGGTAATGGTGGGAGTGATGACTATGGCTGCTGGCTGGGTGACTTCTGCCGATGTCGCAGCCGTACAGCCCTTGCTGTCGGTGACGGTCAGGTTATACGTACCCGCCGTCAGTCCACTTAGATTCTGGTTGGTGGAAGAAAATCCGGTAGGCGGAGAGATCCAGGCAAAGGTATATCCTGGGATACCACCTGACACCATGGTGTTGATGCCTCCGGTAGCCCCACCGTTACATGACACATTCACCGGCGTGGCATTGATAATGATCTGCGGGGATTCGGTGAGAGTGACGGTGAAAGTCGCGATGCACCCGTTAGTGGCTGTTGCAGTGACCGTATACGTACCGGCCGATAAATTGGAAATGACGCTCCCGCTTCCGCTACCGCTTCCTCCGCCGCTCTTCGTCCAGGAATAGCTGGAGATCGTTTCACCGCCGTTAGCGGTCATACTGATTGCACCACCGTTGGGAACACCATAACATGGATTCGTTATGGCACTGGATACCGAAAGATCACATTGAATTAATTGCGAATGGGTATCAAAAGTTACACGCCCGCATGCGTCTGTAACCGTTACGGAAATTTGGCAACTGATGGGGTTGGGAGCAGTGGGTGGTGTAAAATTGACTGTCTGGGAAGTGGAATTTGGTGTGAAAGTCCCTCCGCAGGAAGAAGTCCACTGAATTGTGATGGGAATGCTTATGGGAGTCTGATTGCCGTACCATGTAAAAGTACACTCGTAAGGTGTACCGGAATACAATGGATTAGGAAGAGGTTGGATTTCCGGGATGGCAATTTTTATGGTTGACGACAGGAATGAAAAATTGAAAAATGCCCTCATAGCTGCCACATTCGCAGGTCCTGTCCCGGAGATATTGTGCGAGGCCTCCAGCATGACATTGGCACGGTCGGATTCCCCCAGGCCGGGACCATACGCCAGGATGGCACCCACATGGGTTAAAGGAGTGTTCGGGTACTGATAGGCCTGAGGATGATTTGGATCATAAACCAGCACTTTTGTTGTAGGCCGCCATCCGCTGGATTGAGCACCGGGGAAAGCAGGAATGTAGATCTGTTCCGATCCATTCTGGGTGGCCGCATCAATGGATCCTTGGAACTGAGCGACCGGATCAGTAGCATAGGTGTTGTTAAACGTGTACGGTAATGTCCCGGCGCTGTGATCGCCCCATAAGATCAAAGCATTCCCCGGATCGGAATAGGGCCCCGAGCCCACCGCCGGTCCATTTTCTTCTGACAGGAAGTTGGTTTGCTGGGTTGGATCAATGGGATCCCCATCAATAATGATATTATCAAACATATCTTCAAGGGCACTCCCGGCATGACAGCCAAGCCAGATGGCACCTTTGCAGCTTTCATTCCAGTCATAAAGGTTCCTGTGCGTCGCCCAGGTGGGATCAGCATGTGGCATTACAAACAAATCATCACAACAATCCAATGCAGCGGGCAGATCCCATCCGGAACTCGAGGAACCACCATACGCTACGGGCGGAATGGAGGCATAATTAAAAAAGTTGACCGCAATCGAACCATTCTGTTTATCCATGGTCCACCGGGGAATGCTATACAATGTTTTAAAAATGGGAAAATTCAGGGTCAATGGGGAGGTTGTCGTAACTCCTACTACTTTATAAGAGCCTGAAGGATTCGTCCAGGTACTGATAAGCGCGTCTACAGAAGCAGTCCTGTACTGTGCCTCTACTATAAATGCCCCGCTTTTAAAATCCACACCATTGTAGGTAAAATCTGTGGCTTCTTTATCGGTTTTGGCTGGATTGATCACCCAATGCACGGGACATTTGAGTGATAACAATTGATATACAAGGCCATAGGGCTTGGTTCCATTGTAGACCGTTTGCGGTGTAACCCCCATGTTAATGATGAAAGAACCCGCTGGAATAGTGGTGGTCTGCGCATTAATTCCGGTGGACGTGCATAATCCTGTGAACAAACCAATGAAATGCAGGAGGGTAAAATATTTCTTCATAATTTCTATATTTCTCTGTTACATCTATTTATGAACCCGGTAGATATATATGTTATAATATGTCTTCTTTTATTATGAGGGACCGTACCTGCGCCACCCACTCCATACCGCGCTGGTCACTGCCGTCCATGAAGATCACTTCAGGCTTCATGGTGCACAGCTCCATGGCTGAAAGTAAACGGTGATACAATGGAGAATTGACGTGATTTTTCAGATCTTCCAGGGAACTCCATTCCTCATGAAGAAGGAACATCCCCGGATTATCCGGATGTTGCCATATATCGGAAAGAATACACCCTTTTGAGAAAAGTGTGGGACCGTTGATGGACCTCAGTACATCCAGTAAATCCTGGGAACGGCTCAATGAAGTCGTCAGGGTGTAACACGAAATGACCATGGGTGGTGAATGGGTGCGCCTTTACAGGCAATTTATATGCCAACGCTGCCTGATCATTTATAATGCACTCATTATGTTTATATTAGAAAGGCCCATGGACCCTAACATATCGACTTATATAAGACTAAAATGCGCAATATATTACACTATGTGCAACATTTTGCGCATACCAAAGGTGAATAGTAATTTGCGAATTTAGATTACGTTGGTGCCTGTTTTTTGATTTCGAATTTTATTTTTATTAAAATACTTATTATCTTTACCCCTGCCAAAATAAAAATTAAATCTAAAACAGCATGGATAAAATGAACTATATTCACAGAGACCTGGAAGCCCTCATCGAAAAATATCTTCATGTAAAAGAGATCATTGCGGTTGTTGGCATCAGGCAATGCGGCAAAACAACGCTGCTGAAATATATCGCCAATGAGCTGAAAAAGGGGGGTAAACAGGTGAATTTCATTTCGTTTGATGATGTTGGGATAATGCGAATGTTCGAAGATGACATCATTTCCTTTCAAAAGCTTCACGTGGTTCCTTATGAATACGTTTTCATTGATGAAATTCAATATTCCCGTGAAAGTGGAAAGAAGCTCAAATACCTTTATGATCATACCGATACAAAAATTCTGATTTCAGGATCATCCTCTGCTGAACTTTCAGTTGAGAGCCTGAAATTCCTTGCTGGACGTGTTTTTATTTTTACCTTATTTCCCTTCTCTTTTAGGGAATTTCTGAAAGCCCGGTCTGTTGGACTGGTCTCCTTGTATGACGAAGGCAACTACGGCACGGCACTCATTGATGAAATGAATGTGTATTTAAAGGAGTTTCTTCTTTATGGTGGATTTCCAAGAGTCGTGATGTCGAAAGACAATGAGGAGAAGCAGCTTGTGCTCAGAAATATATTCAGTACCTATATTTTACGTGAGATCCGTGAAATCTTCCAAATCAGTAACGAGTACAAATTGGTGAAACTGATAAAAGGGCTTTCTCTGCAGGTGGGTGGGATGATCAATTACCAGGAGTTGTGCCATATTTCAGAGACGAATATTCCCGAGCTTAAACGCTATTTGGATATACTTCAAAAGACCTTTATTCTGTCGCTCATCCGGCCCTATTATTCAAACCGGCGGACAGAACTTGTTAAAATCCCGAAAATTTATTTTATCGACCATGGCTTCAGAAATAGTTGCCTGGAAAATTTCTCAGAGTCCCTGACCATAACCGGCGTTCTTAACGAGCAATATGTATTTTCTGAATGTATTAAAAATGAACTCAGTGTCAAATACTGGCGTTCCAAATCCAGGGCAGAAGTTGATTTTGTGATTGAAAAAAATGGCCCGATCCCGGTTGAAGTAAAGACTCAGCTGTATGAGCAAAAAATTTCATTGTCATATCACAGTTTCATTGAGAAATATAATCCGGTAAAGGCCTACATGTTCTCCCAGACTTATGAAGGTCATGTTCAAAAAGGGAAAATGGTCATTTATTTTTTTCCATTATGTAAGGTGAATAAATTGTGGCGATAAACCATCAGTGATTCGTCCACTTCGAACAGTTCGTTGTTTGCATTTAGCCGTTTGCAGTTCATTCCGGCCGCCGGATTCCCAGCTTCTTCATCCGGAACCGCAGCGTGGCTTCATTCAGTCCCAGGATCTGTGCTGCACCGTCCTCTCCCCTTACCCGCCAGTGTGTTTGTTTCAAGACGGCCAGAATATGCAGGCGCTCAATTTCTTCCAGGGTACCCACTTTTACCTGATCGCTCAGATAGGTCGTGGGAAGTGCTATGTCAAGGGTGCGACTGGTGGTGATGATCATGGCGTGTTCAATCACATTTCGTAATTCCCTGACATTACCCGGCCAGGAATAACGGGTAAGCTTTTCCATCACTTTACGCGGAATCGTATCAATCCTTTTTCCCGTTAGCTCAACCAGCTCATTGACAAAAGTCCATACCAGCGGTGCAATATCATCCTGACGATCCCGTAACGGAGGAATTTGGATCGGAAACACATTTAAGCGGTAAAAAAGATCCTTGCGGAACGTTCCTTCATCCAGGGCCTTCTGCAGATCCTTGTTTGTGGCAGCAATGATACGGACGTTCGTTTTGTGCGTCTCCGGGCTTCCAATCCTTTCAAACTCACCAAACTGAAGAATACGTAAAAGTTTTACCTGAAGCTCAAGCGGCATTTCACCGATCTCATCCAGGAAAATGGTCGAGTGATTGGCCAGCTCAAAGCGCCCGATCTGCCTGGTAAGCGCGCCAGTATAGGCTCCTTTTTCCCTTCCGAATAGCTCACTTTCGATCAGTGAAGCAGGCAGAGCGGCGCAGTTGACGGTGATCATCAGCTTCTTGCTACGCCTGCTTTGCTGGTGGATCGTTCGGGCGATCAGTTCCTTGCCGGTCCCGGTTTCCCCGGTGATCAGTACGGCCGAATCTGTTGCAGCCACCTTTTGAGCCAGTTCCATCACCCGTTTCATTCCTTCGCTGTTGGCAACGACACCCGGCGTGGATATCCTGGGCCGGATCAGATCTTTCAGATAGAGGTTCTCCGATTCAAGCTTTTGTTCTAACTTTTTAACCTCCTCCAAGGCATTTTCCAAATTCTGTTTCGCCGTAATGTGTTCGGAAATGTCATGTACACTGAAACGATAGCCCAGATCTTTCCCCTCTTCATCAATTACAGGATTATCAATTTGCTCCAACCAGCAGGTCTTACCCTGTCTGTTTATAATCCTGTACCGGCACGAAATGGATTCATGTGACTGATTCCTCTTCAACCTGTGTTCTTTAAAAACCAGCCTGTCCTCCGGATGGATGATCTCTTCAATGAAGTTAACATTTTTCGTAAAATCATCCTGAGAATAACCGGTCAATCGTTCACAGGAGGGGGAAATATAAAGTAATTCTCTACCAGGTATTATCCAACCCTCAATATCATACGTATAATCCAGGGCAGTGGCGAATTTTTTATTAAGCAAAGAAATTTCTTCGTTTGATCGAACAAGCTCCTGATAAAGATTCTTCTCTTCGGTGATATCATGACCCACTACCTGCAATTCGACCAGAACACCATTCTTACTAAAAATTCCCGTACTGCTCCAATTAATCCACCGGATGACACCATCATGACGGGTGTTTTGCAACTCGATCGAAGCTGATGGATTTTCTGGTGTCAACGCTTCCATGACCGTCTTGACCTGTAAAGCAATTTCCTGAGGGAGGAAGGCAATCCATTTCATCCCGATTAAATCATTGACTCCCACCCCGACAAACCGTGCAAATGACTCATTTACAAAAGTGATGGTGCTGTCGATGTCATGCCTGACGATCAACTCGGTCTGGCTGTCCAGGATAGCCTGGTACCTGGTTTGCGTTATCTGATGTGCTTTCTCCAGCTGTTTTCTGCCGGAAATGTCCGTCGTTATTGCCCTCCATCCATAATAACGTCCATGAACGTCCTTCAATGGATGCCAGCTCGTTTCAATCCACTTAACAATCCCATCCCTGGCAATGATCCGAATTTCATAACTCACCTTAACATCCCTGTTCCGGATGGCCCTTTCAACCTCCTCTGCCCAGACAGCACGATCCTGAGGATGAATGATTTTCTCCATTAAATCAGGATTCTCCAAAATTTCGTTGTTCGTGTAGCCGGTCAACTGAAAGCTGGTCCCTGAAATATAGTATATCTGCCCTTCCGGATTGATCCAGGTCTCGACTGCCTCGGACGTACCAACGATCGTTTCAAAAAGCAATGGCAGGTCCTCCGCATTTCCGCGGGATTCCATTAATTTGAGCAATTCCTGAAAGCCTTTCCTTGTTGTCATGCCTGCTTCCGGATTCCCATGTTTTACATGGTGAAAATCACGGAATTAAAAACCTTAGGTAAGAAATGGGTGTTTATTCAGGCAACGAATATAGATATCTTTAATTAATTAACCAAACCGGCTGCGAAAAATATTACGCAAATGGATATCAGATGAACGATTAACCGATATCTGATATCTGATTTAAATCGAATATCAAATCCTACATCGTATATCGGTTAATCGTTCATCTGATATCAAAAACCTCGCGCTGAGCGCGAGGTTTCTGGTGATCCCGGAGGGACTCGAACCCCCAACTTTCAGAACCGGAATCTGACGTTCTGTCCAATTGAACTACGGGACCTAGGGGAAAGAGATTCTATGGGGCAAAAATAAACATTTTTTTGAAAGGAGAGAGGAGAATGGAGAGAGGAGAGAGGAGAAATACCTTCAAAATTATCTCTCATCTCTCATTTCTCCTCTCTCCTCTCTCCTTTCAGAGCCAGGTTCCGCTTGGCAGTCTTTATGCTGACGACAAATATGGAAATGAGCTCATTACATTCTCTTATCGCCGTAATAAGCGGACCGGAATTATTTAAAAGGTGTGATTTTTGAATAATACAAAGGTTCATCTCCGTTTCCCGTAGCTCCTTCAGGATGATGCTCATTTTAAAGATAAAATCTTTCCTGGAAGATGCTTCCAATGCTTCCCCATAATTCAAAGCTACCGAAGTGCCTGACCGTTCTATCTGACCGGCCAGATTTCTGCCATGTACGGTTCGATTCAAATGACGTGAAAGCTCAATCAGCAAGACAGCAAAATTGATGAGTCTTTCCTTCATGATAATTTAATTTACTTCATCCTGTTAATCCCCAAAACATTTCATTTGTTACCCTGAATTTCATAAATTTTAAAATTATTTCTCCTCTCTCCTCTCTCCTTTCTCCTCTCTCCTCTCAAAAAAAGTCTATTTTTGCACCTGCAATTGATTTATTCATTAAACGTTTAAAAATGTCAACAAGAATATCAGATACTGTTCTCCCCGGCGTGGCCACCGGCAGCGCCGTGCAGGAGATCTTCCGCGCCGCAAAAACGCATCAGTTCGCTCTCCCTGCCGTGAACGTCGTTGGCTCCAATTCCGTCAATGCGGTTCTGGAAGCTGCTAAAACCGTCAGCTCCCCGGTCATCATCCAGTTCTCCAACGGAGGAGGGGAATTTTACGCCGGCAAGGGACTCTCCAACGACGGGCAGCGCGCTGCGGTCATCGGCACGGTCTCCGGCGCCCGCCATATCCACACGGTCGCAGCCCTGTACGGCATTCCCGTGATCGCCCACACCGACCACGCAGCCAAAAAACTGCTGCCCTGGATCGACGGACTGCTTACGGCCGGTGAGGAATTCTTCAAAAAGAACGGCTACCCGCTGTTCAGCTCCCATATGCTCGACCTGTCGGAAGAACCGCTGCACGAAAACATCGAAATATCCAAACGCTACCTGGAACGGATGAGCAAAATGGGCATGACCCTGGAGATCGAGCTGGGCGTCACCGGCGGTGAAGAGGATGGTGTTGACAATACGGGTGTCGACAGCTCACGCCTCTACACACAGCCCGAGCACGTGGCTTATGCCTATGAAGAACTTTTGAAGGTCAGCGACCGGTTCACCATCGCTGCCTCCTTCGGCAATGTCCACGGTGTTTACAAACCCGGCAACGTGAAACTCGAACCCATCATCCTGCATAATTCGCAGGTGTATATCCAGAAGAAATTCAACACCGGGCCCAATCCGGTGAACTTCGTGTTCCACGGCGGATCAGGCTCGGAGCCCGAAAAGATCAAAGAAGCCATCAGCTACGGCGTGATCAAGATGAACATCGACACCGATACCCAGTGGGCATTCTGGGCAGGCGTCAAGCAGTATTACGAAACCAACCGGGGCTACCTGCAGGGACAGATCGGCAATCCCGAAGGCGACGACAAGCCGAACAAGAAATATTACGATCCGCGCAAATGGCTGCGCGACGGCGAAAAAGCCATGGTAGCGCGACTGAAGCAGGCGTTCACTGAGTTAAATTGTATCGCGCGCTACTGAAATATGAAAGGAGAAAGGAGAGAGGAGAGAGGAGAAATGAGAAATAATTATTATTGTATCTCTCCTCTCTCCTCTCTCCTCTCTCCTTTCATTGCTACAGGCTCCGCATATACTCGATCGAGTGGATGCTCAGCACCGGAATGGGCGAATGATTGACCATCTGCTGCGCATACGGGCCAAGCCAGAGGTTTTTTGTGGTCGTTTCCTGCTCGGTCATGATGGAGATCAGGTTTGCATCCGCCTTCAGAGCATATTCAATGGTGGCATCCGTTATGTTGCCTTCCAGCTCCAGAGGATCAACCTTAAAGCGTACCTCATTCTCTTTCAAATATTTGGAAACCTGTTCTGCGTATTTTTTGATCTGCAGACGAACGGCCGAAATCTGGGTGGAGTAAAGCGGCAGGACAATGATCTGGGCATCGAAGTACTTGGCAAGCAAGGCAGTGGTGGCAACCTTTTGCCTTGTTTCCGGCGTGCTGTCGAGGGGCAGGATGATGCGGGTCAGGTCGCGTTTGATGTTGACGCCTCCACGGATCGTGATCACCGGACATTTTGCTGATGAAACGATCTTCTGTGCATTGCTGCCGATCCAGAACTCTTCAAAACCTGATGAACCGTGCGTCCCGACAATGATCATAAATGCCTTTTCTTCATCGGCAATTTTGACAATCTCGCGGTAAACCTTCCCGTCCCTGATCACATAGCTGATCGTTCCATTGGGAAGCTGTGGCTGATATTGCCTGATCATCTCCTCAAATGTCTGCCTCGCATCAACAATGGCTGCCTCAGGATCTTTCAGGGCCACCGACCGCTCCTGGTAGGCCTTGTTGACCCAGACCATCTTCAGGTCCGAATCTGACTTGCGGGCTATCGAAAGAGCATGCTCCAATGCGTTGATTGAACAATCCGAAAAATCAACCGCAACAATAATCACCTTTTGTTTCATGGCTGGGGTGTATTAATCATTTAAAGATTCAGGTGCTAATATATGAAAATATTTAGGGTTTTGCAAATGGAATTTCTTTAAATTAACCAATAGCCGGTAGCCAATACCCGGTTGTTGATTTTGGATTTTGTGATTTGTTTGGAATTTGGCGCCTGGAACTTGGGATTTATCCGGTATTGTAGCTAATCAATCTTCGGTAAATTGATCTCATCGCGGATCAGGAAAGCGTTTGGAAAATCGGGCTTGATGCGCTTTAAAAAGCCTTCCGCCTCCATCCTGGTGCGAAAATCGCCTGCACGGACACGATAGTAAGGTTCCTTGAATGAAACATAAACAGCGATGGTCGAATCCGGTGTCTTGCTCAGAAACTCATCCCTGACACGATAGGCGTTGCCGTGGGAATGATTGCCGGCATCAAAAAAGATCTGGATGCGATATCCATCCAATGTTTGATTATACCGGTTAAGGGTAATGTGTTTTTCCAGCAGTTGGTTCACCCGGTTGTCCTGTACAATTTCCAGGTGCCCTTCCTTTGCTGGTTTCTGCTGAGCCATCACTCGCTGAACGGCAGGTCCAAGTAATATGCCGCCAATAAAGAAGATCACAAAACAGTTTCTCATACCTGGAACAACGTTATTTTGAGCGGATTATTTCAGCGGGGTTGATCGTAAGCACAGGAACAGGCGAATTATTCACCATGTGCTGTGCATACTGACCCAGCAATAAGTTTGAAAGACTCGTCTCCTGATCTGTTACAATGGCAATCAGTTCAGCGTTCGTGCGTTCGGCATACTCCAGCGTTGAAAGGCTTACATTCTCAGCGACGGTGGAGTCCTGAGTGAAAGGGATCTTTTCCCCAGCGAACTTTTTCTGGATTTCAGCCACACAATGATCCACTTTTTGATTCAATGCCTTCAGCGGGGTTGAATACAATGAGAAAATATGAACCGTCGCACCAAAGATCTTTGCGATCAAGGCGGTGAAAGCTACTTTCTGACAGGAATTCTTGGTTTCATCAATGGGCAGTACGATATTCCGGATACCCTGTGAAAAGTCGAACTGGGGCCTGATGGTTATCACGGGGCAGGGAGAGTTGGCGACGATGCGGTAAGCATTGCTGCCAATCAGATACTCATCAAAACCGCTCACACCGTGGGTACCGGTCACGATCAGCGTTGCTTCCACCTGACGGGCCACCTGCTCGATTTCATAGTACACTTTTCCCTTCCGGAGCCGGAACGACAACTCGCCTTCCTTTAAGATCTCCCTGTATTCCTCCAGAATTTCCTCGAGGTTTTTTCTGGCCTCTTCCCTTACGTCGAATGCAGATTCCTGAAAGATGGAATCACCGGAAATCAGGTTGTCAACCCAGACCACGATGACATTGGATTTTAGTTTGTTGGCCAGAAAAATGGCATATTTCAAAGCATGCAGGGAGGTCTTTGAAAAGTCAAGAGCGACAACAATTGGATTCATGCGTGAGAACATTTGGTGCTAAATTAAAAATTAATCCGAATTTGAGATAAAATATCGGAGAAAATAATAGGGTCAGTTATGGTCATTCATGGTCATTCATGGTCATTCATGGTCATTCGTGGTTATTCGTGGTTATTCGTGGTTGTTTGTGGTTGATTGGGTATTATTGATGATATTTGTGGTAAATATGATTCCAGTGAAAATGGACAACTGAAAATTGAGTCCACTCCGAAAAGTAATAATTTTGGACTGAAGTCCACTAACTGGTTGGTTATCAATTACCCCGGCCTTAAGGATGGGGTAAGTCAAAGCACTGGTTTATAGGGCTTTAGCCCTAAATTAAGGCTCAATGATTCCTTTTCGGAGTAGACTCAAAATTGACAATTGACAAACATGAACGAGAACCTCGATGCATCGGGCAAGCAGATGACGCAGGCCGAAAGGGAGATGGAGCGGGAGCTGCGGCCACCCGACTTTGACAGCTTTGCAGGTCAGGCGAACGTGGTGGATAACCTCAGGGTCTTCGTAGCAGCTGCCCGGCAGCGGGGGGATGCGCTGGATCACGTCCTTTTGCATGGACCGCCCGGATTGGGAAAGACGACCCTGGCCTATATCATCGCCAATGAGATGGGGGTACACGTCAGGATATCTTCCGGTCCGGTGATCGATAAGCCAGGTGACCTGGCCGGTCTGCTGACCAACATGGAAGTCAATGATGTGTTGTTCATCGACGAGATCCACCGGCTGAGTCCTGTGGTGGAAGAATACCTCTATTCTGCCATGGAGGATTACCGCATCGACATCATGATCGACACCGGGCCCAGTGCCCGCAGTATCCAGCTGAAACTGAATCCATTCACACTGATCGGAGCCACCACGCGGTCAGGCCTGCTCACCGCGCCCCTGAGATCCCGTTTCGGGATCAACTCAAGGCTGTCCTATTACGACGTTGCCACCCTGGAACACATCGTGCTCCGCTCGTCCACGATCCTGAACACCAAAATCACCCCGGAGGCTGCCGCGGAAATCGCACGCCGGAGCCGGGGAACCCCCAGGATCGCCAACCTGCTGCTGCGCCGAATCAGGGACTTTGCACAGATCAAAAGCGACGGAACCATCGACATTGAAATCACCCGTTATGCACTCCAGGCTCTGAATGTGGATAAGAACGGCCTGGATGAAATGGATAACAAGATCCTTTCAGCGATCATTCATAAGTTCAAGGGGGGACCCGTGGGCATATCCACCATTTCAACCGCTGTGGGGGAGGAAGCCGAAACCCTGGAAGAAGTGTACGAACCGTTCCTGATCCAGGAAGGATACCTGATGCGTACCCCCAGGGGCAGGCAAGTCACGGAAAAGGCACTGAATCACCTCGGAATATTACCGGAAAGTGGTCAGCAACAACTGTTTTAACGGTATGAACCGTGATCTGACCTACAAGATCAAGCAATGTGCCACCAGGCTCGGTTTTTTCGCCTGCGGCATATCCAGGGCGGAACGGTTAGAGATGGAGGGTAAAAAATTGAAAGATTGGCTTGCCCTGGGTTTCCACGGTGAACTCCGTTACCTGTCACGGAATCCTGATAACAGAAGCGATCCCCGTCATATACTCCTCAATGCCCGTTCCGTCATCTCGGTTCTTTACAACTACTATCCTGAAAATCCCCTGCCCGTACAGGACAACTTTCATATTGCGCGGTATGCATACGGTAAGGATTATCACGTGCTGATCAGGCAGAAACTGAACGACCTGATCGGGATGCTGAAACAGGAATGCGGCGAGGCAAATGCTGTTGGATTTGTCGATGCGTCGCCTGTCATGGAAAAAGCCCTCGCTCAGAGGGCCGGACTGGGATGGACCGGCAAGAACACGCTGCTGATCCATCCGCAAATGGGATCGTTCTTTTTCATCGGCGACATCATTACCGACGCAGAACTCGTATACGACACCCCTCTGCCTGACGGGTGCGGGTCGTGCCGGAAATGCCTCGATGCATGCCCCACCGGGGCGCTGATCGCCCCCCACGTGCTGGATGTGCGCCGCTGCATTGCCTACCTGACCATTTCCTTCAAAGGCGACCTGCCGGAAGATCTGCGTTCCTGCTTTCAGGATCGCATCTATGGCTGCGATGCCTGCCAGGAGGCGTGCCCCTGCAACCGGTTCGCCTTTCCCCATAACGATCCGGACCTGTTGCCCATGCCAAAACTGAAAACAATGAACCGGGATCGCTGGAAAAACCTGACGGAGGAGAAATTCCGGGAACTCTTTGAAAATTCAGCGGTAAAACGGACGACCTATGCCAGGTTAAAGAGGAATATCGATTTTGTCGGCGACATGACTTAATGGATAGGCAGACCTGCCTTTATGTTCCAGAGCGAAAGCCATCGTGTTCCTGAACTGACTCCCTCCATTCGATGATCTGGGAAACGACAGATGGATTTTTAATCTTATGCAGATTACTTTTGGAAATGAAGAAACGTATAGTACAAAGAAAAACTAAGCACCTCGTTGAAATCTCCCAGGAAAAAGGGCCATATATTGATCGTCTCCCATTCCCTGACAGGAAGGATGGAGTTGGAATACCTGGCTGCAACACGGAAGTTCTCATTCAGGTGATAATGCAAACCAATGCCCATGCTGAAATAATCAAAAGGCTCAAAAGGATCATTTTCAATCGCATTACCGTTTAATTCCTCATGGGATTTTATCAGCCACCCAATGGATGGCCCCGCTTCCAGGGTGAATCGGTTAACGTCGTAGTGATATAGAACGTGCAGTTCGAGATAGTGAAGCCGCAGTTTATAATCATCAGCCTGATCGATGTCGATCCGGTCCCTGTTACCCTTTTGAATGTAGTCCATTTCCAGTTGAAAAGATGAGCGTTCGGACACATACCTGTTGGTAAAAATTCCTGCACAGAATCCCAACCGGTTGGGCCATGTCTCACGCTCACTGGCAATGGTGAATCCAGCGTGGATGCCGCCGTTGAATTCCTGCGCCTGAAGGATGACGGTCAGGGATAGAATAAACAGTGCAAAAAAGAAAGATCGTTTCATACCGGCAAAGATAAGAATTATGGATACACTTCCGTCTTCAATCCCAAGACTTCCACCAGCGAAGCGATCCTGTACAATTCTTCTTCAGGCACCTTTTTAATAGTGATCGCGTACCCGGATGGTTTCATCCATTCTATCCGGAAAGCCAGGATGGATCTTAGGCTAAACAAATTCCAAATTTCGCACATTTTTAATTATCAACAATAACCTACCGTACTGCCCCCCCACAGGATTCCAACTTTGTGCCTTTGTGCCTTAGTGCCTTACCAATAATTTCCCCCGACCTGACCTGCGCTCCGCAAAGTTTTATACTTTTGGCAGCAACAAAGTCATATGCCGGGAAATCTTAAAGAAATAAGGGAACCCATTCAGGCGCACCTGATTGCATTTGAAAAGAAATTCAGGGCTTCCATGAAAAGTCAGGTTGCCTTGCTGAATATCATCACGCAGTACATTCTGCGGCACAAAGGCAAGCAAATGCGGCCGATGTTTGTTTTCCTGTCCGCAGGGATCTGTGGTGGCATCACCGAATCCACTTACAGGGCCGCATCTTTGATTGAGCTTTTGCATACTGCCACCCTGGTGCACGACGATGTGGTGGATGAATCCAATTACCGAAGGGGATTTTTATCGATCAATGCGTTATGGCGTAATAAAATTGCCGTGCTGGTCGGAGACTACCTTTTGTCGAAAGGGCTGCTGGTGGCGCTGGAGAATGATGAGGTCGGATTGCTGAAGCTCGTCTCGGATGCTACGCGGGAGATGAGCGAAGGGGAACTTCTGCAGATTGAAAAGGCTCGCCGGCTGGATGTGACCGAAGAGATCTACTTTGAGATCATCCGGAAGAAAACAGCCTCTCTGATCGCGGCCTGCTGTGCCACGGGAGCAGCTTCCACGCATTCCGATCCGCTTTACATTCGGAAGATGCACAGCTTCGGTGAGAATGTAGGCATCGCCTTTCAAATAAAAGATGATTTGTTTGACTATGAGCCCAATAACCTGGTTGGCAAGCCCAATGGTCTGGATATCAAAGAAAAGAAACTGACGCTCCCGATGATCCGGTTACTGAGTGACTCCGACCGGCGAAAGAAAAAAAGGTTCATCCACATCATCAAGCGGCGTAACCAGGATCCTGAAAAGATTGCCGCTCTGATGCAGGAAGTCCATTCCGGTGACGGCATCCTGTACGCCAGGGAAAAAATGAACGAATACCAGGAAAACGCCTTCCGTATCCTTCACGAATTCCCCGACTCCCCCTACCGCCAGGCCATGGAAAAACTGGTCAGGTTCACCACCGAAAGAAACAAATAGACCCGCATGGCTCTTTCCTTACGGATTCCGGATGAACAATAAAACATCGTTCTGCAAGTTATAGGGATAAACAGAGAAGAACATGCATTTTTTAATGATCCTGTTAGGATTGCTGGGCGATGCATCCGGAGGAACCCTTCCGCTCCCCACGCCGGCCGAATACCGGCTGTACGGAATGATCAATGAATACCGGACCGAATTGGAGTTGCCTCCCGTACCGCTCTCCTTCAGCCTCTGCATCGTTGCCCGGACACATGCCAGGGATCTGGCTGAGAACCTTCCCTACGATGAGCGGTGCAATCTCCACAGCTGGTCAGCCAACGGACCGTGGAGCGCCTGCTGCTATGAAAAGGATCACGAACAGGCCCCTTGCATGTGGGAAAAACCCTCCGAACTGACCCCTTACAAAGGCAGGGGTTACGAAATTGCCTACTGGAATGACTTCTGGTACGAAAATCCTGACGACATTGTGGTGGATGCGCTCAACGCCTGGAAAAAAAGCAACGGGCACCTTTCGGTGATGATCAATACGGATAGGTGGCGGGAGCTGGAGTGGAAGGCCATGGGAGTGAGCGTATATAAAGGGTACGTGCTGGTATGGTTCGGGGAGGAAGAGGAGCAGTAGACGGTAGCCAGTAGCCAGTAAACGGTCAACAGGTGGCGGGAGATGGGGGACGGGAATGGAATTTGAAGTTTAGGATTATTTGGAATTTGGAATGTTGGGATTTGGGATTTATCTTTGTGCTATGGACCAGTATCCCGTAAAGATCCTTTTGGCCTTTGGCGAAACCCTCAGCGGCAACGACAAAATTTTCCAGTGGCTTCTCAAGAATGGCTATCCGGAACTGGCGGCCCTGTCGCGGGCCATCACCGGAAGTGAAGAGGCATTTGGCTGGCTGATGAAGAACGGATATCCCCATTTTGCGGCGCTCGACCACGCCATTGATAATAAAGCCCAGGCCAGGGAATGGCTTGTAAAAAATGATTACAAGATCCTTGTCCTCTTTGCGGATGCGTGCAACGAGCATCCCGAAGCAGTGAAATGGCTACGCGATCATGATCTGACCATTTTTTTACTGCTGGCACAGAAGATCATTGCTTACCGTAACAACCAGACGTTCGATTACCACAAGCTGCACTTCTGAACCTGAGTCAGGGGAAGATCATTCACATTTGGAGTACCCGCAGGCAGTGCAGATCTTGCATCCCTCTTTGTAAAGCAGGCTGTTTTCCTCACCGCATTCCGGACAGCGGCTGCTTTTGACGTCCATGGTGCCATCGGGGATGAATTTTTTCAGGGCCCTCACCACACCGTTCTTCCAGGTATTGATCGAGTCACTTTCCAGTCCCAGGTTGGCGATAAGATCCACGACATAGGGCAGGGGCATTCCGTGCCGAAGAATGCCGGAAATCAGCTTGGCATAGTTCCAGTATTCCTTGTTGAACTGCCGCGAAAGACCTTCCAGCGTTACGTTGAAACCATCCCTGTCCTTGAATTGCAGGTCGTACCGCGCATTTTTGTTCTTATCGCTTTTCACCCGGTAGATCCAGCCTTTGGTGACCCAGCTGGGCAGGAAGAAGCCTTCGGCTTTGCCGGTGAATATTTCGTAGGGGCGTCCCTTGTAAAGACCAACCACGGCCACCCATTTCTCATAATCATTCGTGAACCTGACCACTTCTGCTTCCAGCCGGTCGGGGCGTGGTGGGGCTTTGGTTTCAGGAAAATCATCCCCATCATCTTTCTCTTTTTCATTTTTAACGAGCACACCCTCCCTGGAGCCTTCCCTGTAGATGGTCATGCCTTTGCAACCGCTTTCCCACGCGGTGGTGTATATGTCACTCACCAGTTCCTCGGTCGTGTCGGCAGGTACATTGACGGTGACGCTGATGGAATGGTCCACCCACTTCTGAATGGCCCCCTGCATCCGTACCTTGCTCACCCAGTCAATATCATTGGCGGTAGCCCTGTAATAGGGTGATTTTTGAATGATCTCGTTCAGTTCGCTTTCGCTGAGTGTTTCCACCTCCCCGGGATCGTATCCTTTCTTCTCCAGCCAGGTGTTGAAGTTATGATGAAATACGTGGTATTCCTCCCAGGAGTCGCCAGTCCCGTCAACGAAATCCACGCGCACATTCCTGTCATTTGGGTTCACTTTTCTTCTGCGCTTGTAACTGATCATATACACCGGTTCAATGCCGGAGGTGGTCTGGGTGCAGATACTGACACTGCCCGTAGGGGCAATGGTCAGCATGGAGATGTTGCGGCGCCCGTATTTCTCCATTTCTTCGTAGAGGCGCGGAGCTGCCTGTTTAAGACGCAGAATGAACGGATTGTTCTTTTCCCGTTCGTTATCGAAAATGGGAAATGCTCCCCGCTGGCGGGCCAGGTCAACAGAGGAGCTGTACACTTCCAGGGCGAGGAGTTTATGCACCTCCACCGAGAAGCTGATCGCCGTATCGGAGCCATAGCGGGTGCCAAGCGCAGCCAGCATGTCACCTTCAGCCGTAATGCCGATACCCGTGCGCCGGCCCTGTATGCTTTTTTTACGGATGTTTTCCCACAGCCGGCGCTCAGTGAGTTTTACCTCTTCGTCTTCCGGATCTGCATGGATCTTTTCCAGGATCTTGTCGATCTTTTCGATTTCCAGGTCAATGATATCATCCATGATCCGCTGGGCATACCTTGCATGGCGGGAAAAAAGTTCGGAATTGAAGCTGGCTTCATCGGTGAAAGGATTGTCCACATAGCTGTACAGGTTCATGGCCAGCAGGCGGCAACTGTCGTACGGGCATAAGGGGATCTCCCCGCAGGGATTCGTGGAAACCGTATGGAACCCAAAATCGGCATAGCAGTCGGGAATGGCTTCCCGGGTCACCGTATCCCAGAACAAAACACCCGGTTCAGCTGACTTCCAGGCATTGTGAATGATCTTTTTCCAGAGCTTTCGGGCGTTGATCTCCTTTGTTACCAAGGGCTGGTCCGAATTGACCGGAAACTGCTGTACGTAAGGCGTATCATTGATCACCGCGCGCATGAACTCATCGTCGATCTTGACAGAAATGTTCGCACCTGTGATCTTCCCCTGTTCAAGCTTTGCATCGATAAAATGTTCGGAATCAGGATGTTTAATGGAAATGGACAACATCAGTGCCCCCCTGCGGCCATCCTGAGCCACCTCGCGTGTGGAATTGGAATACCGTTCCATGAACGGAACGATGCCTGTGGAAGTCAATGCACAGTTTTTAACTGAACTCCCGGTGGGACGGATATGCGAAAGGTCATGCCCCACCCCGCCCCGGCGCTTCATCAGCTGCACCTGCTCCTGGTCAACTTTGAGGATGCCTCCGTAGGAATCAGCATTACCCTGATTCCCTATCACAAAGCAATTGGATAACGACGAAACCTGGAAATCATTTCCAATACCGGCCATTGGACTGCCCTGCGGAATGATGTACCTGAAATCCTTGAATAAAAAATAAATTTCCTCCATGGATAAGGGGTCCGGATACTTCTTTTCAATCCTGGCAATCTCCCTGGCAAGCCTCCGGTGCATGTCATCCGGGGTGAGCTCGTACAGGTTGCCGTGACTGTCTTTAAGTGCATACTTGTTGATCCAGACATTGGCAGCGAGGGTATCCCCCTTGAAATAGGCTGTAGTTCTCTCCAGCACGACATCAGAAGGGTAAACCTGAAGCCCCGGATCAGGTTGGGATAAGGATTCTCCCTCTCCTGGAGCTGAATCGGGTTCATTGATGTCCTGTGGTTCAGGTCGCGTCCTTTTGGCCAGCATGTCCCTGTAAAAATCCGACTGTACGTTCTTTTCAATGTTGGCGAATAAATCCTGCTCCATGAAGGGTGTAATATTAGAATATGAACAAAACAGGGAAAACTACTATACTCCTGTGTTTGAATTACTTAAGTCGATTAAACAAGCCGTTTTTCCGAGCTACCAAATTACAATAGCACCACTGGTATTGCAAAATCTTTTATTAACAATACCGGCAGCACCCATACTAACATGTTGACTTAAACACTTCTATCCTTTAACAACTTGTTTGTATCGTGGATTGGCCGGGATAAGTCCCGATTTTCACCAATGATCCGGTCACCTCCATCCGCACTGCACAACCTCAGGCAGGATAAATGGTAGATGAAAATGGGAACTGATGGGATAGACAAGATGTACTTTTATTATTGGATGTAAAGTAATTATTCGTGATTTTACAAACAGGCCACTCATCACTGTAAAACATTTACAGGACCATCAGAAATCCAGACAGAGGGAGAAATAAAATCTGGATGGCAGTATTTCCCAGTCCTCCACACCCCAGGCGATATCGCCTCGGAGGAAGTATCCAAAGATACGGCTGCGCAGTCCGAACCCGAAACCGCCAACAATGGGCTCTTTCTGCAACTCAACCGTCACCAGCAGGGGTGGTTTCCGGATGATACGGGTGAACAGGGAGTTTTCCATGGAGTACGGATTCAGTCCGGTCCACGCTGTCCCGATATCTCCAAAACCGACGATCTGGAAATTGTTCAGGAAGTCGGATTTCAGCGGGCGGTTGGCGAAATAACGAAACAGCGGGAAACGAATCTCACTGTTGATCACCGCAAAGGAATTCCCGTTGCGGATATTCTGGTCGAAACCCCGCAGGTTGGTCGCCAGCGTCTGGTAGATATAATTCTGAGCGTAGTCAATGGGCGTGCTCTGGTCAAACTTCGGAGAGACCCAGTTGTCGACCCCCCCGAGGTAATAGATCAGCTTGTTGTCGCCGAAAGAGGTGCTTGCGGCAAAACGGTTCGCCCAGATGAGCGTGCGGTGTATCTTCAGATAATGGCGGACATCCACACCCACGATCACCAGGTTATCGGACAGCCGGTCCAGTTGCTTGTAATACTCGGCGAAGATTTTAAACCGGGTTCCGGTATACAGGTTCAGTCCCAGATCCCGCGTGTCATCATAGATCAATTCCCCTTTCAGGACACCGGAATTGATCGTTTCATCAGGTTGCTCCAGGTTGATCATATCCGTCGAAAGGTAAACGGCACGGTCATTCCGGATCGTAGCCGTACCCGCGATGCAGACGACCGGATTGAATGGCCACCGCAACACATAATGAAGTTCGTGAGCGTAATGCTTGATGATGGAAAAGTATCCCGATTCCTCGAATACTTTCCGGTGAAAAATGATCTCCTTGTCGAGCCGTTTCCTCAGGTTGGAGAAATTCAGCAGATATTCGTTATTCTGCAGGTCCACCGAAAGTCGCACGCCGCCGGTAATGCGATAGTCTTCCAGGAGATCCGTGACCCCAATGTTAAAAAATGCATTGAATCCCGGTGTCTGGAAAATGGGCTGCCCGCCTCCGGTAAAGGCCTGGTAGGTGTAATTCAGGTACGAAAAATCGATCTGGCTGACCAGCTCATTGATCGAGAACTGAACATCGTAATTCCGCTGCTTGGGAGGCTTGAACGCCTCTTTGGCCTGTGCAGTCTCCAGGGCAAGGGAGGTCATCAGCATCGTATCGGCCTCCTGGATCTTGACAAAGGATTGTTTGTCGAACTGGTAATTGTTGATGTCGATCCGATCTGCAGGTTGAAGGGCAGGAAGTTCTTCGCTGTAGACATTAAAAAACCGCTTTCTTTTCGTAATGCCTCCGCTTCCATCCTGTTTGCGGGTCTCCTTTTCTTTCGAGAAAGCCGACTGGACCTTTTCAGCGTAGGGAGTGTTCCTGAGCTCCGAGGGGCTGACCTGATCCAGTGCAGGCAGATCGCTGACATACATCGAATACTTCCTGTCCTTATAAATGATCTCTCCGTACTGACGGGCCTGCGGATTGATATCCTGTTCCAGGATGTTCCGCTGATAGTTGGTCACGGGGAAGTACTCTGTGAAATAACGGTAATGGGTTGTGGTGTCGACGTAGGTGATGGCACTGTCGAGCCGGGCGAAATAGCGGTTAACGATGCCGTTCTGATCACTTAAAAAGCTGAACGTTCCTTTGTCCCATTCTTCCGGGCTGGTTTCGTCAGCTGTTGGCGTCTGAGTGACCCGCTTGAGAAAATTGCTTCTGGTTTCATGATCATAAAGGAAAAGGTCCAGCTTGGTCTGGACCGATTCCAGGTCGAATTCCTCAATTTTGCTGAAACGAAGAGTGTCACTGGTGCGGTTGCTGCTGAAAATGATCCTCTTGGTACCGTCGATAAAACGCGGGTGGAGGTCGGTGTAGTAATCGTTGGTCAGCTGCTCGTACGAGCTGGAAGACAGGTTGTAGGTGAACAGGTCACACTGACCTTTCTGGATGGCCGACAGCAGAAGCAGGCGTCCATCGGGTGAGTAGGTAAAGTCGAGGATCTTGTCGAAATTGACGATCTCCTGCCTGATACGGCTGCGGTCCTCAAAATCATACAGGTACAGGAAGACACTGCCCCTGGTCTCGGTGATCATGGCCAGGATCCGGCCTGTGGGATGCCAGGCCATGATCGGGTATGAATAGTCCACCTTCTCGTCAAGCCGGTATCCCGTTCTGAAAATTCTCTTTTTGTCCCTGGAGATCAGATCATAGACAAACACCTTGTTTTTGCCCATCTCGTTGGCGGTAAATGCTGCGCTCCGGCCCGTTGGATTGAGTTCTATTTTACCATACACGCGTTCATCTTTGGGTTTTTTGATCACCAGCCCATCCTCCGGCAGAGAACGGTTGTCATCTTCATTGCTGTATTTTTGGTGATAATAGTCGAAACATTCCTTCATCAGGTCCTTATAAGAAATTCCCAGAACATACAAAAATCCGCTTTCGACATTCCGGCTGATCTTCGACATGTATAAGATGTTCGACAGCACGGATTTGCCGTATTTCTCCGCAACGAAATTCCAGATTGCGTGTCCGGCGTAAAGTGCATCCGTTCCGGTGAGCTGGTTGAATTTCCTGAAGCGCCCCGAAAGGATGCCATCCCTTACAAAATTGTCTATTTCCGGGCTCCAGGGTTCGGAAATATAGGAAATCGCACCATTGACATACCACTCGGGGAGCGACATCAGGGTGGTGTTTTTGATCTGCGTCCCTACGCTGCCCCCGTACAACGTCTGCTCAATGATGATCCTGGCAATGCCGGCCCGGATCTGACGGATAAAATGGTTCAAATCCCCGCTGAAATAAAGGAAAACCTTGTGCCCGATGATATGGGTGATGCCCCCTGTGTTGTAGTGCAGTTGACCCATCAGCCCGATATTGGTCTGCTTGAGGTCGGAAAGGTTATTGTAGATGATGAACTGAATTTTGGAGTCAAGGGAAGTCTCAAGATCAGACTCGATCTCCGACAGATGCTCTGTGACATATTTTGAAACAAATACAGCCAATTCCCGGCCGTTAAGGTAAAAATAGGTATCGAAACGCTCATATTGGAAGTAGGTCCATAAAAACTCACCGTACTGTACCCTGCTTTTACCAAAAGTCATCTGTGACCCGTTGTAAAACTGGGCCGTTACGTTACCCGACAGGCTCAGTAACACCAAGCTGACCGCCAGCCAGAATACTTTTCCGGATAGTGCTTTTGAATTCCCTGAACTCACTTGTTTTTAAACGTAAAAAGTTACGCTAAATTAATGTATTTTGTCCTTATGCCTTATCCCTTACCCCTTTTACCTTTAAAATAAATAACTTTGCCAGCGTGAAAAATATTGCGGTTCAGAATGATTAATATCAAAAAACTGGTCTTCAATCCCTTTCAGGTGAACACCTACCTTCTGTCGGATGCAACCAGGCAATGTGTCCTCATTGACGCAGCCTGCTACGGTGCCGGAGAAAATAAAATACTCGAAGAACAGATCAGCAGGGAAGGGCTCACACCGGTCAGGCTTGTCTACACCCATTGCCATTCAGATCATATCCTGGGTAACGCATTCGTCACTACACGATACAACCTGGAACCCGAAGTGCATCAGGCCGGAAAACTTTTCTGGGAAATGGCGAAGGAGTTCAGTTCCATTTTCGGGCTGGATTATGAGGGCGTGATGAAACCAACCAGGTTCCTGGAAGAAGGAGACGAGGTCAGGTTTGGTCATTCTTCGCTCCGGGTGCTCTACACCCCCGGACATGCTGACGGAAGCATCTGTTTGCTGAGTGAGCAGGAAAAATTCGTGATCGTGGGCGATGTGCTGTTCAGCGGGAGCATAGGCCGTGCCGACCTTCCAACCGGTAATTTCAGGGTGCTGAAAGAAAGCATTGTTCAAAAGCTTTACACCCTGCCGGACGACACGGTCGTTTACCCGGGGCACGGCCCCGAAACGACCATCGGGTATGAAAGAATGAACAATCCCTTTGTGAACGAGTGTTAAGAGGAGATCTCCTTCAGGATGGCATCCACATTGAGTTCGTTCATGCACCGGAAGTGTTTAAGCGGGCAGGAGGAATACCCAAGCTTGCTGCATGGCCTGCATTTCAAACCTTTCACTTCGTGGATGGACGACAGGTGCCGATCGCTTTCGGGCAGATAAGGGTACATGCCGAATGCGGGGACGGTGTTCCCCCAGATGGAAATGATCCGTTTGCTGAATGCTGCTGCAATGTGCATCAAACCCGTATCGTGCGTTATGACCAGATCGGCCCGGGCCACCAGTGAAGCTGACTGATTGATGTTCAGCCGTCCACACGCGTTAAAGATCCGGGATCCCGCTACCACGGCAATGGCTTCTCCCCTGCCCTGATCCTCAGGTCCGCCAAGCAGAACCACAGGGCGGCCGATCCTTTGGCACAACTGCACGATCTTTTCCGCGGGCAGGACTTTCGTCTGATGCCTGGCACCGATGATGAACGCCACATAGCCCGTCCGGTGGGCGGCCGGCAGGGCTTCAGCTGGCACTACATCGGCATCGGGAATGAAATGATCCAGCCCCAGTCCATCGTTCACGATCCCTAACCTGGCTGCCGCCCTGAAATAACGGTCGACCACGTGCAGACCGGGCAGAAGGTTCACCTTGAAGCGGACCAGTACCCATTTTTGAAAATTCTTCTTCGGGAACGTTCCCGAAGGCCTGAGCAGGCTGAGCTTTGTGACCAGTGACCGCAGATTGTGGTGCAGGTCGACGATGAAATCATACTTTTCTCTCCTGAGAAGTGGGATCACCTCGCGGAGGTTGTCCTTTATCGTAAAAATCCTGTCAATGTTGGGATTCCCGACCAGCAATGGCCGATATGTTTCCTTGGTCAGATAGTGTATCTCCGCATTCTTTATCTGTTCGCGTATGCAGCGCACCACGGGGGAGGTGAGGACAATGTCCCCGATCGAGCTGAAACGGATGATGAGGATCTTGGGCATAGAGATACTTTGGGGGGTAAAATTAAGCATTTGTTGGTAGACATAGTTATTCATTGTCATTCATTATCATTATGACTATGAATCACGCGAGGCGCCTTCGGTGCCGAGCAAATGACCACGAATGACCATGAATCACGCGAGGCGCCTTCGGTGCCGAGCAAATGACCACGAATGACTATTTCCGTATCTTTGCTGCCACTTATGACTTTCATCGACACCCATACCCATCTTTACCTGGATGCCTTTGACCACGACAGGGACCAGGTCATTCAATCAGCCCTGGAAAAGCAGGTCAGTCTCCTGTTGCTGCCCAACATTGACAGTGGGTCGATCGACAGCCTGCACCGGTTGTGCAGCCGGTATCCCGGAATTTGCCTGCCGATGATGGGCCTGCATCCTACCTCGGTGAATGATTCATACGAAGAAGAGATGCAACGGATCTCAACCTGTTTTGAACACCAGTCCTATGTGGCGGTCGGTGAAACTGGGATGGATCTGTACTGGGACAGGACCTATGAGCGGGAACAGGAGCTGGTGTTCCGTGAACAGATCAGCCTGGCCCTGGCGCATCACCTTCCTGTGGTGATCCATTCCCGCAATTCGATCGACCGCATCGTGGAAATCCTGAAAGATTACCAGGGAAGCGGAATATCAGGTGTCTTTCATTGCTTCAGCGGATCGTTGCTCCAGGCACGGCAGATCATTGAGATGGGTTTTTATCTTGGCATCGGCGGCGTGCTCACCTTTCAGAAATCATCCCTGGCCAGTGTGGTCAGCCAGGTGAGCATTGAACATATCCTGCTGGAAACCGATTCCCCTTTTCTTGCACCCGTGCCTTACAGGGGAAAAAGAAATGAAAGTGCATACCTTCCCCTGATTGCCGAAAAACTGGCAGAAGTGAAGGGAACGACGGCGGAACATGTGGCAGAAGTCACAACAGCCAATGCCAGAATGCTTTTTGGCCTGGATCAGAATGTTGAACCTTAAATGTTTTTCTCATGGTTTTTTCCCGATCCGTTTTACTCATCAATACCGGAGGCACCATCGGGATGGTGAAGGATCCGGACACGGGCGCACTGAAGCCCGTGGATTTTGTTCAGCTGTACGAACAGATCCCCGTGTTGAAAAAAGTTCCGGTGGCCATTGATTCCTACACGTTCGACCCCCTGATCGATTCCTCGAACATGAATCCCGGCAACTGGATCCGGGTCGCCGAAGTGATCGAGGCGAATTATGAGAAATACGACGGGTTTGTGATCCTCCACGGCAGTGATACGATGGCCTATTCGGCTTCCGGATTGAGTTTTATCCTGGAGAACCTCAACAAACCGGTCATCCTGACCGGATCGCAACTGCCCCTGGGTGAGGTCCGGACCGATGGACGGGAGAACCTGATCACTTCCATCGAAATTGCTTCAGCATATGAAGATGAAACGGCCATCGTGCCCGAAGTGGCCATTTATTTTGAAAATCAGCTGTTGAGGGGCAACCGGACCCACAAGTACAACGCAGAGAATTTCAATGCATTCCATTCCTTCAACTACCCCGCTCTTGCTACTGCAGGGCTGCATATCCGGTACCATTCCAATTATATCCAGAAACCCAACTTCAAGGCGCTGAAGGTTCACAAGAAACTGGACACCAGCCTGGTCATCCTGAAATTATTTCCCGGCATTTACCGTCAGGCTGTTGATGCCATCCTGCACATTGAGGATCTGAAGGCCGTGGTCCTGGAAACGTTCGGGACAGGCAACGCCCCGACGGATGAGTGGCTCCTGTCAGGGTTGAAGGAAGCCATTGACCGGGGGATCGTCATTATGAATGTCACGCAGTGCAACGGAGGATCCGTCATCATGGGAAAGTACCACACGAGTGTCGGCCTCAGCCGTGCCGGGGTGATCAGCGGGTACGACATAACCACTGAATCGGCGGTGGCCAAACTGATGTACCTGCTGGGCGAAGATATGTCGCGCGAGGAGCTGATGATCCTGCTCCATACGCCGCTTCGCGGTGAAATGACCGTTGGAGACGGGGATAAAAGAATGTGATCGTAAAAAAACAGATTTTTAGATACAAATTTTTATTTATTTTAATTTTTTGTATTTTAGCACCCCAATAAACGGAGAAGGGAGGGCAGCCTTTTCCCGGATGAAAAGGAGAGGTGGCCGAGTGGTCTAAGGCGCACGCCTGGAGAGCGTGTATCCCTCAAAAGGGGATCAAGGGTTCGAATCCCTTTCTCTCCGCAAAACAAGAAACTACTTAAATTTTTGACCATATTGAAAATAATCATTACAAAAATTAAACTCTGGCTATGAAAAAACTAGTTGTATTTTTAACCATTGTCGGTTTGTTAACCCTTGGTTTTTCCTATGTGATGCAGGCGCAGACCACCACACCCGCCCAGACGGAAACCACACTTCAGGCACAACCAGCAGCATCCTCCACCTGGCACCAGGCCTTGAAGGAAAAGTTTATCGAAGGGGGACCGGGATTCATGTCTTTCATCCTCCTGTGTCTTGTCGTGGGGCTTGCCATCTGTTTTGAAAGGGTCATCTATCTGAATTTATCCACCACCAATACGCGGAAACTTCTGAACAGGATTGAAACAACCCTTGCCACAAAGGGAATCGAGGGGGCCAAGGAAGTTTGTAAAACAACCCGCGGACCCGTGGCCAGCATTTTTTTCCAGGGTCTCGACAAGGTGGATGAAGGAATGGACATTGTTGAGAAATCCATCGTTTCCTACGGGAGTGTGCTGGCAGGACGCCTGGAAAAAGGAATGTCGTGGATATCCCTTTTCATTGCCATCGCTCCCATGCTTGGATTCCTCGGGACGGTCATCGGGATGGTCACGGCTTTTGACAACATCGAAGCTGCCGGTGATATTTCACCCACCATCGTTGCAGGGGGTATCAAGGTCGCCCTGATCACCACGGTTTTTGGTCTTATCGTAGCGATCATCCTTCAGGTCTTCTATAATTACTTCCTTTCCAAGATCGACAGCCTGGTAGATGATATGGAAGACAGTTCCATCACCTTTGTCGACATTCTGACCAAGCATCAACTTTCAAAAAAGTAAACGACCATGGATAAAAAAATAATTAAGATCGCATCCTATCTTTCGATTGCAATTCTTATTATAGGCGCTGTTTTTACCCTGCTCATTGCTTTCTATGGTAAAAATTTCGACATCAATCCGGGATTGAAAAACCAACTGCTGAATCCATACTTTACCATTACACTTATTGTTCTGCTCCTTACTGCCCTTGCTGCCATTCTGTTTCCTTTTTTCATGCTGATAAAAAATCCCAAACAGCTCCTTAAGATTCTTGCGGTGATTGCCGGCGTTGTCGTCATAGCATTGATTGCCTACGCAGTCTCCAGAAATGTGTTTTCGGCCGAAGAGCTTCAGAAGTTAAATACCACTGCACAGGTGTCCAAAACCGTGGGGGCAGGATTGATCTTCACCTATATCATTGTCGGTATCACTTTTGTCGCTTTGATTGTGACCAGCCTGTTAAATATGTTCAGAAAATAAAACCACCATACAATGGCACGAAAAAGTCGCCCCAGACCTGATATCAATGCAAGCTCCACAGCTGATATTGCATTTCTGCTTCTTTGTTTCTTCCTGCTGGCATCCAACATGGACAGTGATTCGGGGATTTTCAGAAGATTGCCCCCACCCATTGATCCAACGGTAACACCGCCCGAGATCAAAGAACGCAACATATTCACCATCCTGGTCAATAAAAACGACAGGCTACTGGTGGAAGGAAGGGAAGGGAATATCAACACCCTGAAGGACGAGGCGAAGGAATTCCTGTCAAATCCCGGTGACCTTCCCAACCTGCCCGAAAAAAAAATGGAATTCATACCCGCTCTCGGAGATTTTGCGATTTCCAAAGGAGTGATTTCCCTCAAAAATGACCGGGGGACATCTTATGAGGCGTACATCAAAGTACAGAATGAGCTGACCAAAGCCATCAATGAACTCAGGGATGAGCTTGCCAAAGAAAGGTTTGGCATTGCCTTTGCCAATCTCAAAGACACCGCATACATCAACGCTGTTCAGAAAGCTGTTCCTGTGGCCATTTCC